>JAFXRA010000372.1 GCA_017526725.1 Candidatus Rifleibacteriota bacterium | reverse complement strand
TGTACCTGGAATTGTTACTTTAGGTTGTTGTTTAATACAACCATCAACACATTCACCTAAGGTTTTTGCATATCCATCTGTGCCTGTTACAACCTTTGCAACAAAGCCTCCAGCTGTATCATCCGAGATTGGATTATTCTTATTGTTGATATTCTTAGCCATAAGATTGATATCTTTGGTATATTCAGTTAAGAATTCTTTTGATACTCTGTGAACATAACCACCTCTGGTAGTTCCATGACCAGTAGCATATGCTGCAGAAAATTTACTATAAGCGGAACCACTCCAAACAATGCGAGTTCGGTCATGATACCAGTCTACGCCTGATGTGACCCAGTATAATTGATTACCTTCAGCATCTTTGCCGGCTGCTTTAGGTTTTTTAGTGCAGGGTATATCTGAAGGTGTAAAGAATGTTTTAAGAGATTGACAATAATCATTATAGGTATGATTGCCCAAACCAGTAGGAGAATCTGTAGGATTTGAATGAGCAGTGTGAATAATATAGGGGGGATCATTAAATTCACTAGGATTGGCTGCTTCTGTATAACGAATTTTTTTCCCGCTCGGAATAACCCTTCTTTTAACATCAACTCCATCAAGAGAATGTGAATCAATAGCCGATGCCCAGAAAGTATACAGTCTTTTTTCTATAAAACTTTCGGAAGTATCTTCTGGAGAGCCTGTCCACCACTGACCTGCGGTTATACCGTAGGAATCATCAGGGTCATACATATAATTATAATCTTTGTCTGTCAGATTATTCAGAGCGTAAACACCTCTATGTTCACCGTTTCCAACGAGCATGAAGCAATCTCCATTCTGCTCGTAAAAAACGTGCAGGTTTTTGCAGATTCCACAACTGCAGATTAAGAGGAAACACAACAGCAATCCTTTAAACTTGTTACTCATAATCTCTTGTACTCCTCGTTTATCATTTAGCATTAAGATATTCTGACAGCTTAGGTGCAAACCTCTGTCTGACATACTCTGGAACATCATATTTATCGAAAAGACGTTTTGCGCACAAAACGGTTAAATCTTTACCTCCAGATATAAAGAGAGAGCCGAAAGTAAAATCAGAAACTTTTGATGGGACCCAATCTTTATACTCCAAGTATTGCTGCAGATTTTGTTCTAGACTCATTGCTGAACCTAAGATTAAATGTTCAGATGCTTCTTCCTTAGACATTATGTTAGTATCTATTCCTTCAACATCTGGTTTAAAACTTAAAAATGAACGGAACAGAGCAGAGCTGCCTACATCAGGATTTTCATTGCCTGATGTAATTGATTTTTTTGTTTTGCTGTCGTATTCTCTGACACCATATGTGTTGTCTATAACTAAAGAGCAGTTTTCTTCTGCGGCAACAGAAGTTATTATTTCTTTTAATTCATTGCGTATTTTAGTAAGTCTTTCTTCGGTTTCTTTTCTAGTCAGATATAAAGCACTCATAGCCTTATCGTTATTATCTATTATTTCAAGATTTAATTCTGCAATTTTCTTGTCGATAGCAGCAATTCTCTCTTTGTATTCCTTAACTTTTTTTTCATTAGGCTTAAAGCTTGCAGGGTTTTTAACCTTAGCATCAAGAAAGGTTATTTTATCTTCTAAATCTTTTATTTTTTGATTATGAACTTTTATCTCGTCCATATTACCTACAGTTTCAACTTTCATTTGTGCTAAAACTGATTTCATAACACCAACTTCTTGCTCCATTCTTTTTCTTTCACCAGGAGCGAAAACATTCATCTCTCTTATTAAGGCAGTAGACACAGCCAAACGTTCTGACTCAAGCTCTTTAATCTGTTTGGATATTTTTTCGTTAGCAATGTCTGCTGTTTTTTGGGCTTTTTGAAGTTCCATCTTAATTTTATTCGATACTTCGATTTTATCAGGGTTCCTGAAGAAAGCCCCATTATTATAGTCATAACCTACCATCTGAGGGTGGAGAATAAGAAGTAATCTTGTATCAACAGTGGCAAAGTTTTGGGCAGACAAAGCATTGGAACAAAAGACCAATATGGCTGCAAAGTATATGATTATGCTTTTCTTTATTCTTTCCAATTCCATAATTTATAGCCCTTCCCTTCTTCTTCCATAAGCTTTATAGCTTCTAATCTAACGTCTTTTGCTCCAACAGGTATAATATCCACATTCATACCAAGTTTTGCCGCCCAATAAGAATCAGCAGCTCTTATAAAATTAGATAATTCTTCTTGAGAGGTATTGCTTCCTTTTTGATAAGCATCCTTCAATATATTGGTTCTTCTTAATTCTGGTTGTATCACTTTCTGTTTTGCAGCAAAAGGAAGTATATTTGCTACATCGATAACAACTTCAGTTTTATATTTTGCCTTGAGCAAATCTGTTACCTTTTTTATAGCTTCAGCCAAATCACGACATTGAGGATAGATGGCTTCATATGGTGTCAAACCATCTTTTGTTGGCACAAGTCTAGATAGATAGATTCTTCTTTTCATAGACTCAAGTTTTGATTCTTTTAGTTTTTTTTCAAGAATGAATTCTCTTTCTACATTGATTCTATCTTTAAAAGGAACCCCTTTAAGTTTTTCTTTTAGTTTTTCCGAAGATTTCAGTAATTCTTCACCCAAATCTTTGGTTTTCTGAATAAAATCCAGACGTGAATCAAAATCTTCTTGAAATGATTCAGAAGACGTTCCCTTAAATCTTCCTGTTTTTGGATCAAAAGCATTAAATAAAGGATGAGCCAAAACCATGAGACGCGTGTCTACGAAAATCGGCATACCAGAAATTGCTTTCTCTTTTTTTGAATCAGTAGCATTAGCTATACTTACTGAACAAAATCCAAGAAGCAATAATAATATACTATATCTAAACAACTTAGTCATATTCTACCTAACTTAACACACCCTTTCTAAAGGTCTTTTTTGCTAATAGTGTACATCTCTCCTTATAAAAGTATACGTATAAAAATGTGAAGTAGCAAGATATAATTACATTAAGGAACATTAAGGAAAAAGGGGGGATAACCCCCCATTTTTTATTTCAGAACAGCTAGCTTCAAGGTAGCCTTAACTTTTTTGCCGGTTTCCGGGTTAATCGCTTCTAGTTTTGCGATATAGACCCCATTGGCAACTTTCTTGCCTTTTTTGTTTCTCAAATCCCATCTGACTTCATAGTTGCCGTCATTTTTGTCTACGACATCGCTTTCATCAAAATCAGCTACTTTATGACCTGCAACATCATATATTTTTATTCTTATATTGCAGTTAATGCCTGTGCTGTTGGTTCTGATTCTGATTGTCAGATTATTCTTGGCCGGGTTAGGATATTGGATAATCTGTCTGAATTCAAATGGCAGTACAAGTGCAAACCTCATGCTGCCAGATGTGGCAAGATTACCGGTTCTGTCTTTTGCCGTTATGGTCAGATCGTGATTTCCGTTGATAAGTTCTGAAAGGGATTTGAATTTGAAATTACCGTTGTTGTCTAAGCTGAGACTTTGAACATTGTTGTCAATCTTAGCTTCAAGGCTGTTGGTATCAATGCCCGAACCGAAATCTTTTATTGTTCCGGCAAATTCAGGTCTTGCTGTTTCAAAAGCCTTAGAAAGGTCTAATGATTCATCAAGCTTGATAGAAGGAGCAACGGAGTCTTTCATTATTGCAAATATCTGGCTTGAAGTGATTCTGGCTTTGATTTCTTTATCAGTTGTTATATTAGAAGATATGAACTTCCAAGAGCCGTTTTTCTGGTAGAACAAACCTATACCAGTAGTCTGGCTGGCTGATTCAGGAACTTTCATAGAAGCTACTACACCTTTATTTATCTTGGTTGAAGATATAGTTGCTTCGTAGGCATCTGTCAACGGAGTGAGTTCAGAGTTGGTCGCTTCTTCTTCTTGTGAGGCGACAGATGCTCTTAAACCTCTCATAACAGTATACTCATTCTGTAATGCTGTTCTGATAGTTCCTGTGGCGTTTTCATCCTTAACGATATTACGTTTAAGAATCTTAACTGTTGCATCAGCTTTAAGACTGTCCTTATCGAAAGAAAGGCTGAATTGTTCGTCTGTAGAAGCAAGTCTTAGACTGCTGCTTGTTTTTACATTAGCAATTACAAAGCTATCGGTATCACTGCCTTTATTGCTGTTCAAGTCTTCGCCTTCAACTTTTAATGTACCGGATTGTCCATTAGTAGCTTTAAGAGAAGCTGCTGCCATAAATGCCAGCGGATTCACTTCGTTCTTTTGCATTACTAGAGATTTGGGCGAAGCTGTGCCATGATAGATTGTCACGGTTGGAACTCTGATTAATTCTTCATTGCTTACAGCTATTATAATTATGTCATTTTCATTTGCAGCATTAGAGAATGCTGAAATAATGAACTTAGGCGGAGTTACGTCGCGGCCCTTAAAGCTGAAGCCTGTTAAGGAAGTTTCGCATGGGCTGTTGCCCAATTCGTCCTTAACTCCTGGAGCCTTAATTGTGTAATCAGCATTTTCGATGAATGTTCCAGAAGCAACTAGCAGAACTGTTTGACCGTCAGACTGCAGTATGACAGATGTAATCGGAATGCTGTTGCCTGAACTATCCTGTATTATATAGGAAGAAGTAGCCTGGCTGGTTGTTTTATCTAACGGCTGGTCGAAAACAATCCTTATTTCGCCCTGGCTGTTGATTCTGTCATAATTGGTTTCGACTATTGCCGGGCCTTTTACGTCAGCAAAGAATGTTGCTGAACTAGCTGTTGTACTTAAGGTTGAACCATAGATATTCGAAATACTATCTTGAACAGTAAGAGTATATGATGCTCCATGATTCATACCTGTAGCAGTAAAGGCTATAGCTCGTTCATCTTCTATATGAATATCACTGATAGTTAATGGTGGTTTACAACTTATCGGTGTTGAACCCAATGATGCTGGGTCTATTCCATGATTGAACCAGAGTTTGATTGTGTTAGAGCCTGTCTGAACAGCAGGACTCATAACCTGGAACGGAGAAGTGATTGCGGTTGTGCTTGTAGCATTTGATGAAGAGTTGCCACAGAGATCGGAAACTCTGAACGTATAAACGCCGTCAGATACTGTTGAACCGCTGTCATTTTTTGCATCCCAATAGGCTTCAAGAGTTCCGCCATTATCAATTAGATTCAATCTGTTGACTCTTACGTTTCCTGCATTGTAAACGTCAACATAATAAGCTCCTGTAGCGGTTAGTGGTTCATCTGTTTCTAAAGATATAACCAAGGGTTTTGCTTCAGTTGGAGCACAGTAACTGCCTATGGTAGAACCGTTAATCTTAAGAGTATAAGTACCTATTTCTGGATTCTTTGTATCTATTATGAGTTTATAGAGGTCTTCTGTGCCTGAAGCTGCAAGATTACCAGCCTGATCCACAAGACCTATATCATAAACTCCGTCTGGCATCATATCGTCAGGGTTTTCTCTTTCACGGCTGTATTTACCTCTGAATAAAGTTTTCCATGAATTATTCGCCAAGGGTGTCAGAGCATAAGTGTCTGTAGATACTTCACTTCTTACTCTTAGTCTTGGATTTGTATCAACAAGATTTTTGAACGTTACTTCAAAATTGGTATGCCTGTAAGGATTCAGGTAAACCGTTTCAGAAGCAGGGAAGTCAATTCCGCTGTTGAAAACTATTCCGGTATAGGTTGGTGCTTCGCTGTCAACACTCCAGTTGTAGCTGTAGTATGAAAGGTCAGAATTTACGTCAGCAATTCTTATTACAAAGGTAGCAGAAGTTGCAACAATTGGTTCTGTTGCTGCATCCCAGGTAAACGTAGCCATAAGATTTCCATCTAAGGCTAACGGGTAAGAAGCGACTAGAACTTCCTGAGTCTGCTGATTTACTGTTATTTTCTTGAGGAAGGTTAAGTAAACTGTTGCGGGGTCGCCGTCAGGTTCTTCAGAAAGTTTTATGGTCATTGTTGCAGCATTCGGTTCTACATTAAAGCTGAATACATCATCATAATGCATTTCATTGCCGCTGTCTAAGGTGTCGCTGGCTGTAGTCTGCTGATAAGAGAAGGTTTGTATGCTGCTGACTATTGGTCCGGCAGATTTTACAAAGACTTCACCAAAGTCTGTTTCAATTTTGTTACCGGTAAGGTCTGTTCCAACGATATGATAAATGTAAGTTCCCTGCGGTATAGTGCTTGGTATAGCGACAGAAGATTCAAAGATTGCTGTATCACTAGCTAGAGTAGTGGTTTCTAATCTTATGAATCTGCAAGGTATCGTATAAGATGTTGTTGCTATTTCTAGATATTGATAAGCAGTTTCAAACATTGATTCATCGAATTGAATCGAGAATGTAGCCATACCAGCTTCACCGGAACTAATATAAGGCTGTTCTGTCAATGTGGCAACTAATACTGTTGGAGCTGTCTTATCAATAATAAGATTTGCTGTAACTGGTAAACCTGGCGCAGATACTGATTCGCCAAAATTCCCTGCCATATCTGCCAACGCTATTTTATATGTGCCTTCAGGTAAAGGAGTTCCGTAAATATCTTCAAATTTACCTTGATAAGTATAGGTTAAAGCGTTAGTTAATGGCATATCGTAAGTTCTAGTAGCTATTATTTCGAAAGGTGAACTGGAAACGCCATATACAACCAATTTGATTGCATCGCTTGCGTTAAGGATTAAATTGGTTGTGAGGCTGCCTAATATGTCTGGATTATAATAATTGCATATTAAAGTGGAGCCGGTTGAGATTCCATCAAGACTTATATCATTTGTAAGTTTAGGTGAAATACTGTCGTAATTTATTTCAAAGGTATTTGAATCCGAGGCAATATTTCCGACAGAATCTTTCAGCATTATTGTAAATGTTGCGCTTACTTCTGCCGGAGGAGTTATACCTGCTTCGAAATCACCGAAGAATGGAGCGTCAACAGTTATTTCTGTAGCTCCGCCTGTAAGAGTATGAGTTGCAATCTGAACTCCTGTTCCATCAAACAGAAGCAGAGTGTGATCTAAGGCATAAGGCCCGTTGGTTGTTATTGTATCGTAAACTATAGTCAGGGTTGCGATATTGGGTTCTACTCTTAAGCTGAAAGGTGCATCAGTCAGATAGTTGTCGCTTAAATTGAGCTGCTGACTGGTTAATGATAGGAAGAATCTTGGATTCTGAGATATTACTTCCACTTCACCGTAAGTAGAAGTAGCTATGAAGTTACCGGCAAGATCTCTTGCTCCGCTTACATTAATGCTTGCAGTTCCAACTGGGAAATCGACAGTATCAAAGACATTGTCGGTTACAAAGGTGCAGGATTGATCATCTTCCCAGCGTAGGAAGGTTAGAGTAGCAATTTCAGTAGTTCCAAAAGCGGTATCTGTAGCCAATTGCACTGTTGGTGTAACAGAACGGTTCATTATTTTATCAAATGTTACAAGGAAAGTTGCTGTTTTGCCTATAATACCAAGTGGATTATGAAGTTCATCGCAGGCGAATGCTGTGTTAACCTGCGGAGGTATACTGTCTACTCTTATTGCAATAGAAGCAGTTTCATTAATATTTCCAGCTAAGTCAGA
>JAFXRA010000371.1 GCA_017526725.1 Candidatus Rifleibacteriota bacterium | reverse complement strand
GGCGATAATTTTGAAATTGTTAACGAAGAAAGGTTTAAAGACAGCATTTGTTTTGGCTTTGGGAAACAGGAACGAGTTAAAATTACAGTAAAAGTTAATAGCAACCAGCCGAAGAAACCATTTTTTGGGTGCCAAGAAAACTATCACCTTCCTTCTCCAGCAAATACACATCAAGCCGGCAGCAACTATTTACAAGAAACTCAGCAGGCTTATGATCCTAAGCCGATTTCAGTTCCGCCAATTACAGCAAAAGGCACTTACAGCCGCATCAAGCAAGGTGGGCTGAGAAGTCATGTAGATGGAATTCACGGTCTTCAAGAAGGCGATGATGAACCTCAGCCACAGAAACTTTCTGGGAAAAGCGAAGCTTCTGAAGTAGAAGATATGCTCAACTACTTAAAAGATATGCGAAAAACCAGAACTAACCAAAATCATATTGGCAGTGAAATAAAAAGCAGCAGAGTCACATCTCAAAAATTAGAAGACATTCAAAATCAACTAGATATACTTACTTCTACTCTTACAAATCTAGCACAGAATTCAAGTATTTTTCTTCGTGAGAACCAATTGCCGCAGGGCTTATGTGATTTAGAAAAAGGTCTTTTGAATATAGAAACACCTCAGGAAATAATAAAAGAATTATTTAGAGAACTGCGCATGAATTGCGACAAAGAAACTCTTTGCGAATCCAAGTCTTCTTTATGTGCACTGCATAGACTTATAAAAGAAAGATTATCTATATCTTCTCAATATGAAATTAAAAAGAGTTCCAAACCTCAAGTCATTGTCCTTATGGGCCCCACTGGTGTAGGCAAAACCACAACAATAGCTAAGCTTGCCGCTAAATACTGTTTTAATCCAAATAAACCCATCAAGGCCTGTTTTATAAATATTGATTTTTATAAACTTGGTGCAAAAGCTCAGTTGCAAAAATATGCTGAGATATTCAATATTCCATTAGAAGATATAACTTCTGTTGCCAGTTTAGACTATTGTTTGGAACAGCATAAAAATGATGACCTGATTATTGTCGATACCGCAGGCAGAAGTCAGTATGCCTCCCAGGATTTAAAAGAACTGAAATTATACTTAGACCGCATTCCAAATGCCACAAAATATTTAACAGTATCATCAACTTCAAAATACAGTGACTTAAAAGAAATAATTAATTCTTTTGGTCAGGTTGGTTTTGACCAGATTATTTTAACCAAAACCGACGAAACAAAAACTATTGGCCCCGCTGTTGGAATGCTTTTAAAAACGAATAAATCTCTTGCCTATATTACTCATGGTCAGTCAGTACCTGAAGATTACCGCATAGCAAGTTTCGATTTCTTCGAAGAAAGAATTTTCAAAGCAATACAAAATCCAAATAATTATCAACAAATTATATAAGTGAAACAAAATATTTTCCATTTTAACTTGTTTTGGAGTATAATTTGATACTTGATTAATTATGTAATTAACAAATGTTCTGCCGAGGAAACTGATGGATATTGATCTATCCCAATATATGGGAATGTATATCGACGGTTCAAAAGAGAACCTCGATTTAATGGATAAACACCTGCTTGCTTTAGAGCAGGATCCGAGCAATCTAGAAGCTGTAGGAGAAATTTTTAGAGCTGCACATACATTAAAAGGTATGTCAGCTACCATGGGTTTTGAAAAAGTTGCACATCTTACCCATGTTATGGAAAATATTCTCGATAAGCTCAGAAACCATCAGCTAGAGGTTACTCCTCCAATTATAGACCTGGTTTTTGAAACTTTTGACGTATTAAGAGTTTTAATCAATGACTCTATCGAATCAACAGATTCAGGTGTTGACTTAGACGGTATTGTTGCCAAACTCAATGCTGCAGCCAATGGACAAGCAGCTCCAGCTGCTGCTCCTGCTGCCGCGGCTCCTACGGCCCCAGCCGCACCTGCTGCTGCCCCAGCTACACCCGCTGCACCTCAACCAGCCGCCGGCGGTGCTGCTGATCCGGCAAAAGCCGCAGAATTAGCAGATATAACAATTAACGAATATGAAAATCAGGTTCTTCTTGAAGCAGCCAACAACAATAACAATATTTTATTGATAAAGGTTACGCTGGTTTCAGACTGTCTTTTAAAAGCTCCTAGAGCTTTCATGGTAACAAGAGGTCTTGAAGAACTAGGTTTTGAAACCTTAAAATCTGTTCCGGAAACCAAGGATATCGAAGAAGAAAAATTCGATTTATCCTTTAAGATGGTGGTCATAGGGCCAAAATCAGAAGCCGAAGCAAAAGATGCTATTGAAGGTATTTCTGAAATAGAATCAGTCTTGATTATTAAACTTAGTCCAAATGACTTTAGGATTCAGTCAAGTATGGTTCAGGCTGCCCCAGTTGCAGCACCTCCACCACCACCTCCTCCGCCACCGCCTGTTGCAGCACCAGCTCCAGCTGCTGCTCCACAACCAGTTGCTGTAGCTCCTGCAAGACCAGCAGTTTCTGCTCCTCCGCCAGCCGCTGCTCCAGCAGCACCAGCTGCTTCGCCGCCAAACAAACCGGCTCCTCCAGCTAAACCTCCTGCTAAGCCAGGTGCAAAAGCTTCTGCTGAAAAACATGCAACTCAAACTGTTCGTGTTGATATGCGTCGTTTGGACGAATTAATGAACCTTGCAGGGGAACTAGTTATCAACAGAACGCGTCTAGAAGAAATAGGAACCAAGCATAAACTAAAAGACTTAACTGAAGCATTAACACGTGTTTCTCAAATTAGTAACACATTACAAAACGTTGTTATGCAAGTCCGAATGGTTCCTGTTGAACAACTTTTTGAAAGATTTCCAAGAATGGTTCGTGACCTTTCCAAGAAGCTTAATAAAAAGATTAATCTTGTTGTTGAAGGTAAAGAAACAGAAATGGACAGAACGGTTATCGATGAAATCGGTGACCCGATGGTTCACTTAATAAGAAACTCTATCGACCATGGTATTGAGCTTCCTGAAGAAAGAATTGCAAAAGGTAAGCCAGAAGTAGGAACCATAACTCTTATCGCTCGTCATGAAGGTAATAACGTTTTAATCGAAGTTAAAGACGACGGAAAAGGGGTTGACCCCACAATTGTAGGTAGAAAAGCTGTTGAAAAGGGTATGTTTACTCAGGAACAGATTAATAAAATGAGTCCTGAAGACATACAAAAGATCATTTATCTGCCAGGTTTCTCTACAGCGGCTACAGTTAGTGATATTTCAGGCCGTGGTGTTGGTATGGACGCCGTTAAGGCAAAATTGGAAGATTTAAACGGGGTATTAGAGCTTGAATCAAAGGTTAATGAAGGTTCAAAAGTTACAATTAAACTGCCGTTAACTCTTGCTATTTTGCCAGCACTAATGGTTAGAATTGGTAAAGAAGTATTTGCTATACCATTGGGTTCTGTTCAGGAAACCATGGATATTACAAAATCTGATATTAATATAGTTCAGCATCAGGAAGTTACATTGCTTCGTGGTGATGTTCTTCCGATAATAAGGTTAAGAAATATGCTGAATGTTCCGACTACAGTTGAAGAACAGAAAGCACTTGATGCTAAGGAAGATGAAATCTCAATAGTTGTCTGTGCTTCTGGCGAAAAGAGAGCCGGTTTTATGGTTGATGAACTGGTTGGACAACAGGAAATAGTTATTAAGTCTCTTGGAAATCTGCTTAGCGGAATTCCAGGAATAATGGGTGCAACAATGCGTGGTGACGGTGATGTTGCCTTGATTCTTGATATTCCTGCGTTCTTCCAAAAAGGCCAATCGATGTAGTTTTAAGGGTTAATCATTAAAGGAGTATTGCTTTGGAAATAGATCTTTCCGAATATATGGGTGCCTATATTGACGGTGCTCGTGAAAATCTCGATATGATGGATAAAAAGCTGCTCGAATTAGAGCAGAATCCTACTAATATTGAGGCTGTTG
>JAFXRA010000370.1 GCA_017526725.1 Candidatus Rifleibacteriota bacterium | reverse complement strand
GTCGCCGCCAGCGAAGATTTCTTCCATAGAAGCCTGATTTGATTCAGGATTTACTTCGATTGTGCCTTTCTTGCCCTGTTTGAGTTCTGGCAAGCAAGATGGAATCAATGGATTTGGAGAAACACCGATAGCAACTACGACTATATCAACGTCTAGTTCTTCGACAGCACCAGGAATTTCAACAGGTTTGCGTCTACCAGAAGCATCTGGTTCACCCAATTGCATCTTCTGCAAGCGAACTTTGGCTACTCTGCCGTTTTCGCCAGCGATGTATTCGATTGGGTTGTGAAGAGTCATAAATTCAACGCCTTCTTCTTCAGCGTGTTTGACTTCTTCAAGACGGGCTGGCATTTCGTCTCTTGAACGGCGGTAAACGATGATTGATCTTTCAGCGCCAAGGCGTTTAGAAGTTCTTACAGAGTCCATAGCAGTGTTACCACCGCCGACAACTACAACAACCTTGCCTTTGAGAACTGGAGTGTCAGTGTCTTCACGGTTAGCACCCATGAGGTTTACACGAGTGAGGTATTCGTTAGAAGACATAACGCCGTTGAGGTTTTCACCTGGAATATTCATGAAGTTCGGGAAACCTGCACCTGAACCAACATAGAAAGCTTTGAAGCCCTGAGCCTTCAAATCATCGAATGTAGCGGTCTTTCCAACAACGAAGTTCTTTTCGAACTTAACACCCATCTTGGAAAGGTTGGCAAGTTCCAAGTCTACGATTGAGTTTGGAAGACGGAATTCAGGAATACCATATTTGAGAACGCCGCCGATTTCGTGCAAAGCTTCGAATACGGTTACATCGTAACCAGCTTTTGCCATATCACCAGCAAAAGAGAGTGCTGAAGGACCTGAACCGACTGCGGCAACCTTGATGCCGTTTTTCTTAGCCATTTTTGGAAGCTTGGGTTCGATGCCGTTCAAACGTTCATAGTCAGCAGCGAATCTTTCAAGATAACCTATAGCTACTGCTGGTTTCTTCATCTTGAGGTAAGTGCACTTGGATTCGCACTGTTTTTCCTGTGGACAAACACGACCACAGACTGCTGGAAGAGCGCTGAATTCTTTAAGAGTTGCAGCAGCTTCTTCAAATTGTCCACGTTCAATGTTCTTAACGAATTTTGGAATGTTGATTCCTACTGGGCAACCTTCGGTGCAGGGATGATTCGGGCAGTCCATACAACGAGTTGCTTCTAAAACAGCCTGTTCTTTGGTAAGACCAGTATTAACTTCGATTGTCTGTGATTTGATACGTTCTGCTGGAGCGATTTCGTTCATCTTTACACGTTCTATAGCAGTGCGTTCTTTCATCGGAGTCTTGTTGCGGAGTTCTTCTCTCCAGGTTTCTTCACGATCTTTAGCAAAAATATCATTCATATCTGACATAATTCTTTTCTCGCTTTCTATTAGAGTTTTGCCTTGGCTTCGTCTTCTTCTGCTTTGTAGCATCTTAAGCGAGAAAGCATTTCGTCAAAGTCGATCTGGTGAGCATCGAATTCTGGACCGTCAACACAGGTGAACTTGGTCTTTCCGCCAACGGTAACACGGCAAGCACCGCACATACCAGTTCCATCAACCATAATAGTATTAAGGCTGCACTGAGTTGGAACATTGTATTCTTTGGTCTTCAAAGCTGCAAACTTCATCATGATTGCGGGACCGATTGCGATACATTCATCAACTTTTTCGCGTTTCATAACCATTTCGGCGCCGACAGTAACATTACCCTTGTTGCCGTAAGAACCGTCATCGGTCATTATTATAACTTCATCAGAGTATTTGCGAAGTTCATCTTCTAAGATGATAAGGCTTTTTGTTCTAGCAGCAAGAACTGTGATAACTCTGTTGCCAGCTTCTTTGAAGCCTCTAACTATTGGAAGCAATGGAGCGTTACCAACACCACCGCCAAGAGCCAAGAAAGTGCCGACTTTCTTGATATCAGTTGGTTTGCCAAGTGGGCCAACCAAGTCAGTTAAACAATCTCCGACTTTCATATCGCAGAATTTAGTGGAAGAATAACCGACCTTTTGAGCGATAAGCATGATTGTGCCTTTTTCTTTGTCGGTATCAACGATAGTAAGAGGCATTCTTTCACCTTTTTCGCTGATTCTCAAAATGATGAAATTCCCTGGTTTGTGTGACTTTGCAATCAAGGGAGCTTCAACGATGAACTTGAAAACGTTTTCTGAAAGCTGTTCTTTTTCAACTATTTTATACATTTCGTTCTCTCAAACTAGTTTTAATTTTTCTATAGTAACGAAAGCTAGATAAAGATTCTGCTATTAGAATCTTTTAAAAGCTAACCTGCTTTTTAGAGATTAGAGGTTAGGGATTAGGGAGGAGGGAATTGTTTTAGCCATATTTATAGCTATTATTGTTTTTACTGTTAATTTTCTTTTTAAGACTAACCTCTAGATTGCCACGCCTTACGGCTCGCAATGACGGTTATATAAGAACTTTCGCAGTATTACAAACCAAACAATTCTCTTATCTCTTATCTCTCATCTCTTATCTCTATGAAATGAAAAGTTTTGAACAACAAAAACTTAAGTATTTCACAGCAAGCTTTTAACAACAATCATTCCATAGAATCTAGTTCTTTATCTTTTTAGCTTAGAACAATCTGCTACTAAATTCAACAAAGATATTTATTTCACAAAACTTTATTATGATTTAGTTAATTTAAGTCTTAAAAACTGGTCGTCTAGAGCTCGATCAAAGGGTAATACAAGATGCTTTTTTTTCATTTCAGACATTTGCTGCATTATATTAAAACCGGCTCCAGAAATAATTTTATCTGCTTTTTCCAACAAAGTGGTTACTGGGTAAATAGAATAATAAGGAATTTCGTCAGGAATAAATACAGGCCTTTGAATTTGCCCTATTACAGCAAAGTTTGGGGAAATATTTTCAAGCATTGCAGTGTCTTGGGCATAATTAAATAATTCTTGAAGTTCATTATCAGAGCCGGAATGAATTATCAACCAGCATTTTGGCGGCAGAATTATTGAAGAATCAACAACAGAAACAGGGTAATTCAGTTTTAATTTCGTAATTAAAGCATTATTGGCGGCGGCAAATTTTTCTATTAATAGTTTTTGTTCTTTTCCTAATTCTTCAACCAGCCATATTTTTGTAAACTTAGGAAGGTTACCGTTAAATCTCTTTTGATAAACGTCCGTTTTTAGAATTCTAGCGATATACTCAATTTGGTTTATTTGATTTAATTCCGGTAAATCTGTCAATTCGCCCAAGATTCCTCCAGGAAAGGCATCAATGATTAATCTATCAGGTTTTATTTTATTTATTTGTTTACAAACCCAATTTCTTAAAATTATTTTATTATTTGGCTGTTCACAAGGGTAAAGTAATATTTTTGTGGCAAATGTTTGTATATTCGTTTGGGGTAAAGCTGTCATTAAAAAAGGTCTAATACCAAAAGTGTTGCAGAAAGCATTAAATCTGGTAATATGCCCTAGCCCACCGCCAAAACCGTAATATAATATTTTCTCTGCTATTTTTGCACCTGATAAATTTGAAATTTTATTAAGGTTCTAATAATTTTTCTAAATCTGACTGAGGTTTTGGTGGAACTGCAACAGTTTGGGTGATTATTTGAGGTTCCGGTGCACTATCTGTAATGCTGTTTAGTCTGGAAATCTCTTTCTTTGCTTCTGCAGCAGAATTTGTAATGCCCTGATTTTCTGTATTTACAGAATGAATATTGCTAAAATTAGAAATTTCTTTCTTGGCTTCAGCTATTGCATTGGTGATTCCTTGGTTTTCTGTATTGTTCTGCCCTCTATAGAAGTCTTCATTTTTTTCTTTGATATTTTCTAACTCTTCGTAGTCAGAATCTTCTACTTCTTCAACAAGTGAACCGTTTATATTAGAATTAAATATCAAATAACCTGTGAAACCAGTTATTCTTGCGTATATATCGTCGATAATATCAATTACAGCATCATTATCAAATATTAGACCTAATGTTCTGTCAATTTCTCTATAGAATTCAACTTTGCAGTCTTCAACAGTTTTAACGATAAGCGAGTATTCGTTTTGAGTTTCTTTCCAATCAAGAATATAGTTAGCGCCTATGTATTCAAATTTTTGAAAATTAATTCTTTTTGGGAAAACAAAACGAAGTTCCATTTTCATTTTTAAATCTTTAAAAGCATCTGCATTATGTACTCTTGATAACTTCCCGTAACAATTTATTATGTAAGTCAAATCAACAAAAACTTTAATATTGTTATCAAAAGGTAATTGGGCAGAGAACCAGTGTAAATTCAGGTAATCTGCATAAGTTCCGCTGGGAACGATATTCTTGCGTGATAATTTAGGACTTAAATCTGTAGTCAGATTGATACAAGTATCTTTATTTATGTATTTACTGACTTTCTGTAAAAAAGGAATAATAAAGTTGTTTAAATCATTGTCTACGTCTCTGTTGATATGTGACCAGTAAAAGAAACCATATATCAAAAAGACCAAAACAAATATTCCAATTAAAGAAGGAATAATTAAAGAGGTAACAGTTTCAGGAGCAATTTTAAAATAATCGGCAATGTAAGCCTTAAATAAATAAACAAGGCTTGTTATAACAGCAAAAAATATAAAAATAAAGAATTCGTATGAGCCTGAAGTGCTTTTAACTTCTTCTATTTTTACGTCCATTTTAGAAATAGGTTCCATAAAATCTAAAATAGAACTTATTCTATCGTTAAAATCATATCTACCGTATGCAAATCTTTTTTGTTCGCTGTTTAAACCCATAATTATTCGCCATTCGTTATTTTTATTTACTTTAAAAGTTTAGCGTATTTTTATGTAATAAAGCAAGTATTTCTATTTTTTGGAAACAAAAAAGAGGCTTAACGCCTCTTTTGGTTTTCAGCTGTCAAAAATGTTGTCTTTATCACTAGAATCTTCTATCATACCCTTTTCTTGCGGATTGTTCTTGGGGTCGAAAGCTCTTACTTCATCTTCTCGGAATGTTCCGTAACGATGGCTGCCACTAGATAACGGGCGGTAATGATGTCGTTTGTAATAATGGTTTCTATAACCATACCAATAGTCGTCTTCATACATATCGTGGCGCATTAGAGCAGCACCAAGGAATGGTTCGTCAGAAGTATCACCAGTAAGATTATCATAACAATTCTGGCAGTAAACTTTATTTGTTTCAGGATCAATAACTTTGTTTAAAGGATTATTTTTCCCTGCTTTCACTAAGACTTCCTGACCACATGAACAGCAGTGATTTCCATCGTTCATCATCGGAGCTTCTGTTTCGTCTAATGATTTTGCGTAGCAGTCAATACAGCAAGTCTGATGTGTCTGAGGGTGCTCTCTTTTATGTTTCATGCAAACATTACAACCACATATTGTACAAGCTTCTAAGGCTTCATTTTCACAGTCTCTAAGAACTAAAAATCCTGTTTTTACCTGACACTTAGCCATGTTATTTCTCCTTTTTCAAAATTTCTGCTGCAATAACTGCTCTTAGTCTTGGGTCCATAACTTCTATCCCCATAATTCCAACAGAATAAGACATATAATTCAGGTCTTTGGTGCTGTAAAGATCTTCTTTATCTTCTTCGCCTTCTTTTACCTTTTTAACTTTATATTTGCCAGATTCTTTAGACTGACTTACCGAAGCTATATAATTCCCTTTGTGATAAACTTTAAGTTTTTCTACGTATTTTTTCTTTTTTCTTTCAGCTACATTTTTTATTTCGTATGTAGGCGTTGCAAGTTCTTCATCAGGACCTATTTTCAGCTTTCCATCACCGAATTTAACTTTGCAGACAAGAACTTCTGAACCATTTCTTTCAAGGAAAATTTTGAAGCTGTCTTTATCTTCACTGTTAACTTTTTCGTTAGTTGCAACTTTAGCTGTATCTGACCCATTTGCTTGAGCTTTTTTTATTCCAGGATACTTTATTGCAACAAAAGTTGATTTATCATCATCTTCGTCTTTGTATTTATATTTTATTTTTGCAGGATTATTGGGGTCTATCTTGGCTTTAAGTTCAAAAACAACAGGTTCGCCCTTCGAGCCCTTCATGTTTATTTCGAGCTTAGTTGTGCCAGAAGCTTTATTGGTTTTTATTACAAGAGCTTCTTCTTTTTCGGCTGATTTGAACTTAATTTTATCTGGAACTATTCTTTTAAAAGAATAACTACTACCTTTATTTCCTGAAGAAGATTCACTAAAAACGATAACTCCAACCAAAAATAAATTAATTAAAAAAAGTGATATAAACCAAATAAAATGTGTTTTAAGCTTCATCGTTGACCTCTTCTTTTAACTTAAGACAGAATAAACGGCAGCCATCATGTCTATAGCGGTATCTTTTATAAATGCTTCATCTAAGGCTGTTGTTTCATAAACGTTTTTAATAACTATTTTTTGCATTTTTTCTGAATTGCTTACTAATGCAGGATAATCGCCTATTTTTATCTGACCTTCAGGAAGAGCAGAATATACTTTATTTGGAATAGCAAACACTGCTTTTAAAGTGATTTTGCCTTTTGATTTATGCTTGCTTCCGCGCTTTTTATAAACAAAAACTTCATTCAATAACTGATGAAGGTTGTAATTAATTCTTGTGCCGTCTGCCATTGTTGCGGTTAAATCCATAATATCGCTTTCGTAAACAGAAAGACCGTGTTTTATTGCTATACCTTTTTCTCTAATTTGATTATCTGTAAGTTCATTATTTTTCGAGTTTATTTTTGTTAGATTAGTAACTAATGTTATTTTTGAATCGTCTTTCATGTCTTGAGAAATGATTCCAGTAAAAGGCAGCAATAAATCTCTGATTACCTTTACGTGATGTGGTGATGTGCCTTTATGTTTATCTTCAAACTCGGTATTGTTATACCAGACAACAAAAAAATACTCTGGCAAAGTAAAAATCAATGCATAAACTATTGTTTTTGCATAGGGATTTTGACTAAAAACAGGTATAGACATGATTATCATACCTGCTATCATAGGAATAAGACAACCGTATGAAAAAGCCCCGCCGCATCCGACTTTGCCGAATAATGATTTTTCGTGTTCTTCTATGATTCTTTTTTCTTCTTCCATCACTGGTTGGAAGTAGTTGTTTTTCAGGTTAGTAAAAGTATCTTCGACTTTATAACCAGCAGAATTTCTAAATTCTTCTTGTTCTTTTGTTAAAGCCACGTTTTAACTCCACAAATAAACTTATAAAATTTGAGTAAATATAACATATAACATAAATATAAAAAGTATAAAAGTAAATGCTTAGTATTTGGCATGGCAAATGTATTTTATTTGCTTGATTGACACTGTTTCCTAAAATAGAAAAACTGGATTGCCAGTATTAATACAGACAATCCAGTTATAGTTCAATTAAAAGAGCACGTCAAAGCTTACATAAGGCCCTTTATAGCTTAAATCTATATCGTTTCCTTTCCCTTCTACATCATAATTAATATAACGATAGCCTATATCAAGCATAAGATCGTGCAGACAATCGTCACCGCTTAACTGATAAGATAAAGCTATGTTGTAATCAAAATGTTCAGCGTCATAATCTCTTATGTTCAGGCCCATGTATCGGATACCTGCTTTGAAATAATAGAGCTTACCTATAAAGGTTCCATATTCAAAACCAAAATAAGGAACAGGCAAAGTTTCTGAATATTCTGTGTTTTCCATGGTTGCAGGTCCGCCAGCATTAAGT
>JAFXRA010000369.1 GCA_017526725.1 Candidatus Rifleibacteriota bacterium | reverse complement strand
GATATTAGACATCAAGTTAAGGGTAGTTTAACTTTCCAATGGTTTAGAAATGAAGGTCCAACTATTGGTAATCTAAAAGTATTACAAAATACAATGCTTACTCTTTCTCCTTACTGGAGAACAGGTAGTCCTTATACTCGTACAAGTATCTCAGGTCAAGCTTTAAGTGAAATCAATGCTTATCGTGCTCCTAACTATTGGAGTGTTGATGCTAAAGTTGAAAAAGCATTCTTCTTAAGAGATTGGTTCGGTGAAAGTTTCGGAAATACAAGATTTGCAGTATTTGCTAATATTTATAATATATTTAACCTCAGAGGTCCTATCAGTTTCTATACTACAACTGGTGACCCTGATGATGATGGTTCTTCTTTAAATAACGTGAAAATTGGTAACTTCTTATATACTCCTTACTACGAAACAGCTAATTATGCAAACGCTTCTTCTTTCGCTGTTGATCAATATGATATATATGGCAACAGACTTTATAGTAGAGATGCTGACTTCGATGGTAATGGTATCGTTACTCAAGAAGAAAAATATCAAAGTTACTTAAATTATGTAGAAATGGGAATTTCAGCACGTAGTTGTTATCAAACTCCTATCCGTGTTGCAGTTGGTGTATTATTAACATTTTAATTAATTATTTAAAGGTTTAAAAATGAATAAAACAAAAGTTATATTATCATTATTGTTAGCTTTCTTGCTGGGTACTACTTTTGCTTTTGCAGATATAGCTCCTGAATTTAAGAAAGACAATGATGAATTACAAAGAAGTGTATATGGCTTTTATGATCTTCAAAGAAATACTGTTAGTAATATAGAATTTGCAATAACTAACACGGGTATTCTTTTTTATGATCAAGCAAAAAGCCGTGGTACAGGTATTTGGCCACGTGGTTCCGTTAACTATTATGTTTTCGGTGGTGGTATTTGGGTTGGTGCTCAAAAGAAAAAATATTTAACAGATGATAATGGTAATTATATTGATTCTGTTTATACTGATACTATTGTTAGTTGGGATAGAACAAGACCAGAAATCGTCAATGGTGATACTATCGGTTACTATACTAAAACTGAATATGTACAAAAAACAGTTCGTAAACATGAAAACCAAATTATTATGGAAGTAACTTACAACCCTAATAATGCTCAAACTTTCATGGTTCCTGGTCGTATCGAAGATGGTGCTGGTGCTCAAACTACTGATGTTTCTAAATATAGAGTATTCTTCTCTATAGATTATAATTCAGGTGATGGTACTCCTCTTGTTGAAGAAAGTGCTCCTATCTGGCCTATTTGGGACTCAAGTGAAAATGATGAAGATACTTTGAAATATGATAGATATTTCGGTTGGTATATTCATGATGAAGCTAAACGTAATGTTGCTACTTATCCAAAAGGTCCTGCTTTTATATCTGGTGAAGATATCTTCTGTACTTACAAAGATACTGATTTATCAAGATATACAAGCTTCGGTGGTGCTTCAACTCTTAAAGCTAAAGGTTATCCTCTAAATATACAATATGAACAAATGGTATATTCTTGGGGGTTCGGTGATTATAGAGACTTTATCTTTATTAAATACGAACAACAAAATTTAAGTACTGATACTTTATGGAATATGTGGCTTGCTCCTGTATTCGACGTGGATATTGCTTTCGCTAATAACCCTTCAGCAGGTGCTGCTAACGATAGATGTTCTTTCTATGGTATGGAAGGTAAAAAATTACCTGAACTTCCAGATCCAGAAAAAGCTAAGAAAAACTTCGCTTATCAATGGTCTGATGGTGATAGAGGTGAACAAGGTCGTGGTTTTGGTTATGTAGGTTTCGTATTCCTTGAATCACCTGCTGTTATCCAAGACTCTTTAGATATAGATGAATATAGCGGTAATGTATTAAGAATTAAATCTGATTCTACTGGTTTCGTAAGAAAAGATAAAAGATTCTATAATACAGATGAACAATTAGGTTTGGTTACTTATAGAAACTGGTCTATAAGCGATGATAAAAAAGAAGACTTTGAAATGTATCAATATATCTCTGGTGCAGAAACTGATGGTGATACTGGACCTGGTGATAAACGTTACATGATGGCAACTGGTCCTTTCAATTTAAGACCAGGTGATACTTCTCGTACAGTTGTTGGTTTAGTTCTTGCTGGTACTGGTAAAGGCGGTGATGCTGATGGTACTGATGAAGACTTAACTGAACTTGTTAGAAAAGTTGACTTCGCTCAAACTGTTTATGATAACAACTTTAGAGCTCCTCAACCTCCTTGGAGAGCAAATATCACTGAATGGGTTCCTCTTAATAATGGTATGATTATTAAATGGGATGATGAATCTGAACGTTCTGATGATAAATATGAAAGCGGTCTTGACTTCTTAGGTTATAGAATTTATAGAGCAAGACGCTCTAACCTTGATACTTTTGATGTTAATAATATCGCTCCTTCAACTGCTTATCCAAGTGGTAAAGGTCCTTTAGGTTGGAAACTTGTTGCTGAATATAATTTGCCATTGCCATTCTATAAAACTCAATCAGGTTATGGTAAAACAAGCACAACAGATACATATTATGGTATTGACTCTTTAATGGCAATCGGTCCTTATTGGGTAAATTCTGACTCTCTTGATATTAATGCTATTAGAGTAATGAGAATACCTGTTGGTGCAAGTATATATTCACCTAGCTTATTAGCTCAAACTATTGCTGAAAAAAATACTTCTTATTTCCCTAAATTAGCAGCTTCTGGTTTCTATGATGATGCTGAATATGGTAATAGAATAGTTCCTGTATTTAATAATATTGATACTGCTGCTGAAGCAGGTTATGCTTATTACAGACCATGGGCTCCTTTCTATAATAAGAAAGCTAAACAAGATGGTGTTGATTTCTCAAGAAACGTATTATATTACAAAGGTCAACATAATTATTTGTTAGATTCTGTTACTGTAGGTGTTATTCACTTGAACCAATCACTTGCTAAAATTAATCCTTTATTCTATGTGAATAAAACTATTAATATTTCAAGTAATAAATATCTTGAATTAGCAGCTGATACTCTTAATAATGGTGAAGTATGGGTAATAGAAAAGAGAGAAAAAGATACAACTATTGATGGTAAAACTCAAAAAATTATTGTAGATCAAAAAATTGAAATAGATACTCTTTATCACTTAGATTCTTTCAAAGAAGCTTCTATAAATGGTAATTTAGTTTATACTATCAATGCTTCTATTCTTCAGAAAGATGCTAATGGTAAAAAGGACTTCTCTCACATGTTAAAGACTTGGAATCACTTCACTGCTGTTCGTGACTCTATTTATAGTTATATTTCAAAAGGCTGGGTTCGTGAAATTACATTCCCTGATTTCGCAGGTTCTGATGAAGTACGAAATGAGGTTATTAAACCTTACATGGCTGAAATAACTAATAATAGAACATTTGTTGATATCGGTGATGATGATGGTGATGCTTACTTTACTTTGAATGATGATATTGGTAAAACTGAAAAAATATTCAATAATGTAGAATATTATTACAAAATATTATCTATCGATGAAGGTGACTATTTACAACCTACTCCTTCTAAAATAAATGAAGGTGTTAGCGGCTTGCCTAACTTTGCAGAAACTTATCCTGCAGCAGAAAGAGTTGGCAATGAATTGAAATTCAATGTTATCAGCTATGATACAAACAAGATTGGTGGTCTTTATGACTTCAATTTATTTGCTATTGATGAACAAAGAGCTTCCCAACTCTTCTCTGGTGATACTTTAGAGTTAGAATTTAATGTATTCCCACAAAAATACAGCGGTAGAGTAAGCAATAACTTAACTGCAGCTGAAATTCCTATGGGTATATATATGGTTAGAGGTCAAATTAGAAATATATCTAAGAATAATAAACTTATCTATGATCAAATATTTAGTTTAGAACCTCGTAACTGTGCTAACTCATTATATGATTATTATACTGAATATACTGCTTCTAAAGTATGGGCAGATTCTGTAATTACTGATCCAGTTACTGGTGAACAAATTACTTATGGATTGCCTGAAAATGATAGTATTTCTACTTATACAAGTCATGTTACT
>JAFXRA010000368.1 GCA_017526725.1 Candidatus Rifleibacteriota bacterium | reverse complement strand
CTACGATAAATACTATAGCGGACAGTAAACGTGAGACCTCAAATTAGAGATAAGAAATAAGAAATTAGAGAAGAGAGACAATAGAGAAGTCTACACATTTGTCATAAAAAGTATAGCGTATGGGCTTTAGTCCTGAAAGAATTACATTTATGACAATGGGTAGGCTATAAAGGATTAAAAGTGTTGGAAGAGTCGGAAGGGTTATAAGTGTTACGCTTCGCTGTGAGACACTGCGTCGTGGGACGTTTCACTGTGGTAATTGTCGAACAACTACCACGGGCAGCGTCAGCTGACGTCCCACAAGTTGCGTAAGCAACTGTATCACTTTCCACAAAACTATAGGCAAACATCTCTTATTTTCTCTACGCTCTAAGAGGCTTTAGCCTCGTCTGCTCTACGCTCTGTTGCTCTAATTCTCATTTTTCAGCTTTCAGTTTTCAGTTTGATAAGGGGAAGCTGGTATCTGGCAAATTCTTCGTAGGTAGTAAAAAGATTATCAACAATTTGAAGCCACTGACCAACTTTTACTTCTTTCAATCCTCTGAGTTTAACAACTTCAGAAGTATGCTTGGTAACAAACTTAGTATGTAAAGCAGCAAACCATTCCACAATGGCGGCGTTTTCACAAATCTGGTCGTGTACATTCATCACAATCGCAAGTTTCTCTGAATCTTTCCCTTTTACTTCATCAAGGTTTTTATCAGAAATAGAATCAGACAATTCTTTAAGAACGGGCTTCACCACTTCTATTTTTTTGCAGAAATCTTCTATCAACTCTTTTCTTGAAACCAGAAAATCATCAAGTGCCTTATAATCAGCTTTCACAGGTGCTTTCAGGCAATCTTCTATTCTGTCTTTTACATCTATGCCTTTATCCAAATATTTATCAATAGCTTCGCTTAATGTCATTTTATCGACGAAGTTATTAACTATTCCGCCTTGAGTAGCATTTATTATTTTTGCTTCTGTATGCTGAAACTGGTCTTCAAACCAGTCTTTGTAGGCTTTCATGTTGGTATCGGTATAAATGAGCTTTCCATCATCACCCATAAATTGAAATCTGCCTCTTTCGCAGATATATTCAGAAGTTTCGTTTTCCATGGATGTAAATTGATGTAGGTTTTCATAAAGAATGTCTTCTGAATAGGAACCCCTTGTATGAAGCCTACCATCGCAGAAAGAAAGGTCGAAACCAATAAAAATAATTGGGTTGGCACCCATTTTTCTAGCTAAATCAAAGGCCATTGTAGCTACAGAACCCCAACAGATAAGACTTCCCATAGGTTCTCTGAACTTGCTTATCTGAGGGTACAGCCCGCCACCAAAAGTTGTGATTATTTTTCTTCCCTTAAAAACCTTGAAAATATCTGGGTGAGTCATTAATTCAGCTACCAATATAACCTCTGTTTCATCTTCTACGCCCACAAAATCAAGAGAATTTTCATAAGAAGAATCGGCAGCACAAACAAAGTCTGGCTTTATTCCATTAGCTAAAAGATGCCTATAAGCTGTATCAACAGCTATTATAGGGAACCTGCCCTTGATTCTTTTCAAATATTCCATGTTCTTGTCGAGCGATGGGCCAGCCGCCACAATAATAGTCGGTACATTGGTGAACTTATCAAAGAGTCTTTCTGACCCAGGAAGTCCGAATGCCTCGTGAAGATTCATGAAGTTATTTCTGTGGAATTCCCAGCCAACATTCATTAAAGTAATAAAATTACCTCGTGAACGATTGGCCAAATATTTCATTTTTTCCAGCAATTTGTCAAAAAACTGACTGAAACGGCTTTTTGAAGGCTGGTGTTCAACAATTGCCATGCCATTTAAAACAGACCAATCAAGGGTTGCATTCCAAACTTCGCCTATTTCATCAGCATCTGAGCCAAGAGAAATCTGTACACGACTGTCAGATAAAATTTTGCTAAGATCTCGATATCTTAAAGCAGTAATAAAAACAAATGGGTCTGGTTCTACGATAAAAAGCTGAGGCCCCATTTTTAAATCAGGCAGTTTATTTAAAATTAATTCGGAAGTGTACCCCATTCCAAAACCAAGAATTATCACATGACTTTCGTTTTTATAGAGTTTTTCTATCTGCTGTTCAGCTTCACGACTGGGGTTATACTTGCTGTGATAGTTTAAGTTCTTTCCCGAAGAATCTAAAACAGCCAGAGTGATTTCGCCATTTTTAGCTTCGTCAACCTTATAATTATCAGCTTTATAAATTTTTAAAAGTTTTAAAACAAAATCAAAAATGCCCTGGTAGGCACCTAGGTGTTTTAAGTTGGTTTCTAAGAAATTTTGCAGCATAATTCATTATTATCGATAAAAACCCATTCTGTCAACTAAAGCTGAATTTTATCAAGTGTCCGGCAGGAGGTTGTTCGAAAACTAATTTTTAAGTCCAAATTAGATTATGCTAATTGCCTACACATTTGTCATAAAAAGTATAGCGTATGGGCTTTAGCCCTGAAAGCTATACGTTTATGACAATGGGTAGGCTACAAACAAATAAATACTGATTTTTCATCAAATT
>JAFXRA010000367.1 GCA_017526725.1 Candidatus Rifleibacteriota bacterium | reverse complement strand
TCTTTTTGGTAAAGTCTTCTGCTTCTTTGCGCTGTTCCTCTGTTGGATTTGATTTTAATGCATCATTATACATCTTTTTCGCTTTGTCTGCCTTGCCTAATTTATTATAGGCTCTAGCTGCTTCTATGTAAGCGGTTGCAATGTATTCGCATCTCGGATACATCACAGGAACCTTTAAAAGTTCTAATATACCGTTATCTGTGTCTTCCTGTGCAATAAGAGTTCTGCCAAGCCAGAGTCTTGTTTCTGGAATAACCTGATCGGTAGAAGGGTAATCTTTTAATATCTGTGAAAAAGTTTCTTTGGCGCCTGAATAATCCTGCATTGCATATAAGCATATTCCAGATGCTTTCTTTGAAGCGGTTGCAAGAGGGTGCTGGGGCTCTTCAGAAATAATAGCCTTATAATGCTGTATTGCCAGCGTGTAGTTGTTTACACTTCTAGCTATTTCCGCAATATTGAATCTGGCTTCTTGTCTGAAATAGCCTTGAGCATTCATAAGCTGAGAATAGGCTGCTAAGGCCTGTGCATCATCTTTTAACTCCTGCCAGCACATTCCTGTTTTAAACAAAGCATCTTCAGCGAGCTTGCCTTTGGGATTCTTGGTTCTGTATTCTTTGAATTTCTTTACTGCTTCCTGGTAGTCGCCAGCTTTCATTAATACTTCGCCGCATCTGAAAAGAGCCTGGGGTGCAAGTTCTGTATTGGTTGAAGCTATAGCTTCGAAGGCTGTAAGAGCATCAGCATAGCTGTTCTGCATGTAGGCAAGTTCCCCTAACTGATAAAGAGCATCAATCTTGGTTTTGCCTTGAGGGAAGAGCTTTATTACCTTGTTAAAAGCGTTTCCGGCTTCGGTAATATTAGTAAGATTGAAGTAGCATTCACCTATTCTGTAAATAGCTTTTTCACGGATATCTGGGTCTGTTTTTTCGCTTGAAATAGTTTCAAAAGTCTTTATGGCATCTTTAAATCTGCTCATAGAAATTTGAACCAGACCGGTCTGGTAAGTTGCTTCATCTTTTCTTGTAGAATTAGGAAACTTCTTTTTGAACTCATTAAAGGCAGTAATGCTTTTTTCGTTTTCGCCAAGACGGGAAAGAGCCAAAGCCTTTATATAAAGCAAAGATTCCTGTTCTTTGGGATCGAAGCTGTTTATATATTTATCTATTTTTTCTATTGCTTCAGAATATTTGTGCATATTCATCAGCAGATCAATAGCGTTTTGTGCACATTCTTTCTGAACAACAGACTTTGGATTGTCAGCCTGTTTGATAAAAAGTGTCAAAGCTTTATCGGCCTGTTTGAGATTTATGTAACACCATCCGAGAGAATAAGCTGATTTCTGACCGACAGGTGTATCAGGTCCCAAAGCTATGGTATCAGAGTATTCTGAAGTTGCTCTGGAATAATCTTTAATTCTGAAATAAGATTCAGAAATATATAAGTTCACAGCCTGCTTTTTATCTTCTGGACAGGTTTTTCTAGCTATTTCAAGATGCTCAATGGCTTGGCGGTAAATACTCTGTTCATATTTGCCAATACCAATCTGCAAATGGCATTCAAACTTCTGTTGCGGATTAATAGAAGGTTCTGCTAATAGATCTTCATAATTCCTAATCATCTGGTCAGTATCCATTTTGTATTTGACCATGATGTAGCCTCTTTTGACGCGGGCATCTTTCCAAAGATTAATGTCTTTCTTTGAGACTTTTGCAAAGGCTTCTGCAGCAGATTTCGGATTGTTATCGCTGGTATGAGCCCAGCCTAAGCCGTAAGCTGCTCTATCTCTAAACTGTGAATTAGGGTAGTCTTTAAGAAGCTTTTGGTAATAACCAGCAGCTTTGACATAGTTTTTCTGGCTGTATTCGCATTGACCTAGCCAGAATAAAGCCCCATCACTTTGAGAGAAGACTTTTGGTTCTGAAAGAATGTTAGAGAGAACCTTGGCTGCTTCTTCATACAACTGATGCTGAATCAGCCCCATAGCATATTTGTATTGCTCGGTCTGTTCCGGGGTGTCAGCAGCCATACAATTATTAACAGATAAACAGCAAAACATAGCTGCTGTCAGCAGTTTTTGTTTTATTTCGCTGGAATGCACTAGTATTTCTCCGTATTTGTTTGCCTTATTATAGTGGGATAATACTTTACCATTATTTATGTTTTTTTTCAATGGGGCATTCGTAAACAACAAAAGAAACTCAAAACTTCAATTGGTTTAAAGTTTTGATTTCTTTTGTTGTATTCATTTGCTAATTATGAATTTATGTTTGTTCTTATCAAATTTAAGTTTTTCTTTGTTTTCTTTTAACCAATCAGAATAATAAGTTTTGGTGTAATCATTATTAAAGCCGATTTCTTCATAGTTATTGCAGGCTCTATGCATAATTCCTGTCCTTTTAACCAGTTCTTTATAGCAATTTATTCTAACAGGATTAAAAGAGTCTGTGAGACCAGTTATTAATTCGTTTAGAGCGTCTATACTGTCTATTGGTTCAATATTGTATCCTAATGGTTTAAATCCTTCTGTAATTATTTGAGCAATAGTTTTCCCACTGCTATGGATTTGCTGATACCAATTTACAAATTCAGTATATGCTTGCTCAAATGTTTTATCTTCTATTACTAATGGATATTTTCCGTATGGCCTGTTAGAAGTTGTTCTAGTAAATCCAAATGGTCTGTTAAATGTTATTTCAACCGCATAACCAATTGAACTCTTTATATTAGTAATCATTCTTGAGTCCGATTTGATATCTTTCACAGCAGTTAGAGTTTTTAATAGTGTCATTATTGATTCTCTTGACTGGATTAATGCAAGTGCATTTAATACTGCAGTATGAGCACCGGAAAGAGCAGTGTTTTCTCCATCATATTTTGATAATGCTAATAATTCGTCTTTGGAAAACATCTTGTTAGCTTTATCAATAATAGCTTTTCTGCAATTTTCTGTGTCTAATGCCGCTAAATACGAAGTAATATTCCAACTTGGTGTAGCATCTTTGTTAAAAATGTTAATGAAAACATTATCATCAGATTTTTTTATTAAATCACTGCTGAATCTAAGATTAGTTAATACCGCGTTTATACACTTTCCTGACTTTAAAAGACTAACTTGCAGATCTACTGCTTCTTGGGTGTGGTCAGACATGGAATACACTGCTGCTTCTATTAGATCATCGTTGCCTGATTTTATGAATTCTTTAAGTTTAGGGAAAATTAAGTCACGCCGATTGCTATTCTTTAAGGTTTCAGAGGCTGACAGTAATTTCATAGGATCATTATTAATGTTTTGAAAAATTTCTTTTATATTCTGTTCTTCTTTGAGAGCTTGTTTTTTATTAAGTTCCTTTGATTCTTTTTTTAGGAAATTATTAAATACGAAGTTAATATTTTCTAAAATCTTTTTATCTATATCAGATTCGTTTATTACTTCTTGATAGTATTTTTCTGCATTGTCAAAATTACCTAAGGAACGATCTAATTCTCCAAGAATGTAATTGCAAGAAGTTATTCCTTTTTTTAATACATGAGATTCTTTAAGGGAAAGAGTAAAGTATTTCTTTGCGAGTTCGTCGTATTTCCTGCTTCGTTCAACTTTACTTAATAAATCATTCCTTAGGTTTTTCAGGTTTTCATGAGTTTGGATTATATTTCTTACGGTGTCTGTGTTAAGGAATTTATTAAAATAGTTTTCTGCTTTAGATATGTTGTTTGATGTAAAATATATATTCCCTAAGGCTAAGTAGATAACGGCTAGTTCGCTATCATTAAGTTTCGCCTCTTTTAATTTATTTTCTATTTTAATAATAC
>JAFXRA010000366.1 GCA_017526725.1 Candidatus Rifleibacteriota bacterium | reverse complement strand
TTTATTAGAAAATCTCAAGCTCCTGGTATTGGCAAAGATGAATTGGAATTTGTTATAGATTCTAATCTTGATGTTTCAGATATTTATAATATTTTTTATTATCTAGACCAAAACAAACTTCAAAGAGAAGTTCGAAATAATGCTGGGCATACGACTACTGAAACAGTTTTGGAAAACGTAGCATCTTTTACGGTTGACAATGATCCTATGGATATAAAGCAAATATTTGTTAAGTTATCTGTAAATGACCCTGAAAAAAAGCTTAGAAGGGACGTGGATTTTGCTGTGAGACTGGAAACTGATTTTGTTTATGTAGACAAGCGGGATTTATAAAAAATATGTATAATAAAAGAAGAAGTGGATTTATTGCTTTTGTTACTCTATTCTTGCTTGCTATTTTTGGCTTAATGGGAATAGCTTATTGGTATAGTTCCAGATTAAATACCGATATGCTTTGGGTTGAATCTCAACGTTTGAGAGCTAGAAATTTTGCTCAAGCAGGTATAGAAAAAGTAAAACTTCATATGTGTAATGTTTGTCAGCGCAGCGATAGACCAGATATGAGATTAAAAGAATATAATCCAGCTGAATTCAACAAGGAGTTTGAGGACGGCGGTTATAGAGTAAAATCCATAGACATTTTAAAGCTGGATGGAGCTGAATACATAAATGTTAAGCATGTTGTTAAGGGGCGGGTTATTGGACAATTCGATGTCTGGGAAGTAACCGTAGAAGGTTATACTAAGAAAACAGGCAGTGTTGTTGAGATTAAAACCATTCTCAGGGTTTTCCGCGATAACGTTGTTTATTAATATCAGGAGGAGCTATGGGTATTAAACATATACTTAAAGGTTTTGCAGTGGGTTTAATTTTATTTGGAAGTATTATGCCCTCCAGTGCTGAAGTTGATGAATTCTCAGCAAAAGTAAATGGTGATATTTACGGACAGGTAAAGGTAATAAATGATGTTGACGGTGACGGCAAAAAAGATATGATTTTTGGTGCTACAGACGGTAAAGTTCATATTTTTTCTGCTTCTGGGAAAGAAATATTCAGACCTCCCTATTGGCCAAAACAGGTTAACGGCCCTATTACTGCTGGAATTGAAGTAACAGACATTGATGGTACTGGAAACATGAATGTTTTTGTACCGACAATGGAAGGAACGGTTTATTGTTTAAATTCTAAAGGGAAAGAACTTTGGCGATACGATACCGGTGGAAAAATACTTACATCTCCGCCAGTCGTTACAGATAATGGTATATTGGTTAATTCAGGTTCTGGAAAAGTAGTATCTTTAGACAGTGCTGGTAACCCTAAGGTTATTTTTGCAATGGACCATTCTGTTCAGACTACACCTATTGAAATAGACTTGGATAATGATGGGTATAAAGAAGTAATCGTAAAAGATAACAGCGGAAAGGTTGTCGTTTTTGATAGTACCGGAGGAAGAAAAAATGAGTGGATGTCTGCTACAAATATGATAGGTCTAGTAGACTGGCCATTCGCTATAGATGCAACTGATATAGACGGAGACGGTATAGCTGAAATATTTACAACAGACCCCAACGGTTCAAATGGCACATTTAAAATGTGGAACGATGCTGGAGAGATTTTAACTAAGTTTGATCTTACAGAAGCATCCCATGGGGCCCCTAGAGTTGCTGATATAGACGGTGATGGAATAGACGATTTCGTTATTGCTCAATGTGACGGAAAAGTTGTTGTTTGTGATAAGAAAGGAAAAATCAAAAAGGGGTGGCCGTATGAATGCAATTATACTATCTATAGCGCCCCTAGTATTATAGACTTAGACGGAGATGGAATTCCTGAAGTTGTTTTTTCAGGAAATAACGGTTCTTATACTGGGCAAGATGCAGGTTGTGTTGTTGCTTTGAACGCTTTAGGACAGGTATTGGAAGGTTTTCCAAAATACGTAGGTAAAACTGTAGCTCCATTAACTTTTGCAGACTTAGATGGTGACGGAGTATTAGAAATAATAGCAACAGGCGGAATAGGCTATACTGGGCCTCAGTTGCATGTATTCAAGACCAAAACAAAACTTAAATTTAAAATTGTTACTATAGGCAGCAGACTACGATTAAATGATCGACCATAATAAATCAATATTGTTGTTGTGTTGTTTGTGGTTATTATCTCCAAATATACTCTTTGCACAGACAGATGATGATATAGAAGGCTTTTTAAAAGCAGGAAAAGCATGTTATAGAAGAGGTATGCTTAAGGAGGCAGCCTTAGAGTTTGAAAATGTTTTAATTATAGATAGAACTAATTTTCAGGCTAGAATCTGGCTTGCTCAGATATATATAGACAAAAAAGACTATACTAATGCTAGAAAATTGTTGATAGAAGCCTCTTTACAAGCTCCAGATCATCCAAGAGTCAAAGAACTTCAAAAGCTTTTAGGTGATGCAGGAAAAACAGTTAAACCAGATTTGGTTGATCCGGTAATAGCAGAAACTATTGCTGGAATTGCCTCTGCAACGAAGCATAGAGAATATGGGCTTGTTATTCCTGAAAATAAGGTTATTGAAGAAAATTTGGAGAAAAAACTTCTAGTTAAAAGTGATGAGATTTTTAATGAAAGAAAAGAAGTTTTAGATAATATTGAAAAAAACAAAGAAGAAGCTAAGACTAGAGTAAATAAACATTTTGTTGTCGAAAATAGTCAACTTGCTCCTGTTTTTGAAATTTATAGGAATCAGGGCCTGAATGCTGCTTTAGATAAATATTATGAATTATTGTGGCAGGATCCTACCTTAGCTTCTAAGGATGATAAAGGCTTACTTGATGATGGCAATAAAGTTTATTCAGTAAGATTTGCAGCAGATCCGAATGATTTGGAAACCAGGTATTATTACGGAACTTTACAATATATAAATGGTCTCTATGAAGAGGCTGAAATAGCATTAAAACCATTTAGAAAAGACCCAGGTAAGTATGCAGTCAGACTTGCACCTTTTTTTGATGGGTTAAATAAATGGCAGGAACAGGAAAAAATGCGTCTTGCTGCCTTGAAATATGAAGAAGAACAGCGATTAGCAAAGGAAGCTCAGGAAAAAGAAAAGGCAGAAGCAGAAGAAAATGATGTCTGGGCTAAAATTAAAAATAAAAGTTCGCAAAAAGGGTCAGGTAAGAATGGTGATTTAGCCAAAGAAGATAAAACTCTGGCTGCAGCCAGTCACACAGAGGGTTACAAATTATATAAAAAGGGCAAACTGGATGAAGCTATTGCAAAATATGAAGAGGCTCTTGCAAAAGATGGTGATAATCCTGAATACAATTATCATTTAGGGCTTGCTTGGATGGATAAAGGTTTTGCAGGAGATACCACTGCCTATGATAAAGCAGTTACCTATTATCAGAAAACAATAAATGCTGCTCCTGACAGTAAATTGGCAGAAGAAGCCAAATCAATGATAGATGGTATACAGCAGACCAAACAATCTTTAGGCGAAAAATAAGCTGTGTACACAAAATAATAGATACTTCTTTTTGAATATGCTATAATTTAAGGTTGAAACTTAACATAATAAGTATATTCGAAGGAGTTTTATCAATGGCTAAGCGATTGATGAAAGGTTGTGAAGCATTAGCTGAAGCAGCCATTCTTGCTGGTTGTAGATATTATTTTGGGTCTCCAGTTGCTCAACAAGCTGAATTGTCGACATATTTAGCTAAGCATCTTCCTTTAGTTGATGGAAATTTTGTTCAGGCAGCAGATGAAATATCAGCAATAAATATGGTTTATGGGGCTGCTGCGGCTGGAGCAAGAGTTATGACCTCGGGTTCCAGTACTGGAATGAGCCTTAAACAAGAAGGGATTTCAGGTATAGCAGCATCTGAACTTCCTTGTGTAATTGTAAATACTATGTGCGGCGGTTCTGTTGCTGGAGCTTCATGTCCTGCACAAGCAGATTATTGGCAGGCTACAAGAGGTGGTACACACGGGGATTACAGAAATATAGTCTTCGCACCCTGTTCTGTTCAAGAAATGGTTGACATGACCATAGCCGGATTCAATTATGCTGACAGATTTAGAACTCCTGTTTTGATATTAGCAGATAGTATTGTTTCGCAGATGATGGAACCGGTAGAGCTTCCAAAACAGCCCTTAGATTATGATATAGACAGTAAAAAATGGGCATTAGGGCTTCCTGGAACCAATAAGCATAATAAAAATGTTTGTGCTTCAACTTTTACTGTTCAAGATGAACTAGAAGAACATAACTGGCATTTGTATCAGAAATATCAGGTAATTGGCAATCATTTCACTCAGGAAAACAAAGAATCTGCTATTGAAGAATATATGTGCGACGATGCAGAAATAGTTCTTGTTGGTTATGGCATTATAGCTAGACTTCTTAAGACTGTTGTTGAAAAGTGCAGAAAACGCGGAGTTAAGGCTGGTCTCGCAAGACCAAAGATTTTATGGCCTTTCCCAACTCAGGCATTTAAAAAACTATCTCAAAATACAGAAAAATTCATGGTTATAGAAATGTCATGCGGTCAGATGGTCGAAGATGTCAAGATGGCTGTTAACGGAGCTAAGCCAGTTTATTTCTTCGGCAGAACCGGTGGCGCAGTACCTTCTGATTTTGAAATTTTTAATGAAGTAAGTAAGCTTGTTTGCTTAGATTGAAAGGAGCTATGGATATGACAATGAATTTTCAACCAGATTCAATTCAGACAATGATTGTAGAAGCTGTTGATACTGTTGCTCCTCAATCTGGAATTGTTGGAATAGCTCCCGTAAGCTGTGGAGCTTTTATATATGACGGATTTGATTTTGATTTCTGTCAGTCTGTTCCAGGCTGCGCTCCTGCAGTAGCCTCTGGAATTAAACGTGTAAGGCCAAAAGCATTGGTTTTTACTTATCAAAATGATATAGATTTGGCGGCCGCAGGTATTTCTGAAGTTATTCATGCTGCAAACCGCGGTGAAAACATCAGTATAATATATGCAAATTCGGGAAGCTGCGGATTGGACAATTCCGAAGAAAGTCGAATAAAGATCTGTGAACTGCTTTCTGGTTTAAAGAATCCTGTTTATATAACAAGAGTTACAGCTTCAGAAAAAGATAATAAAGAAGCTGTAAAAGCTATAAAAAATGCTTTTATGCTTCAGCTTGAAAACAAGGGCTTTTCTTTTGTGGAAATACTTCCGGTTCCTGATGATGAAGAAAGCAAAGAATATAAAGAACTGCTGGCAGAATTGCCTGCAAAAGTTTTTGTGGATAAATACGGCGTTGAAAAAGCCTGACAAAATATTTAAAAGGAGAGAATAAGATGTCTTCAACAGTAGAAAGAGTAATTTTGGCAGGCTTCAGCGGACACGGCATTTTCTTTATGGGGAATGTTTTGGCAGAAGCTGGAATGCGTGCAGGTAAAAATGTTTCATTGGTTCCTTCATATAGCTCAGAACCAAAGGGTGGCCTTATTAATTGCGCTTTATTGATGTCTGAAAAAGAAATAGCATCTCCGATGATTACTGTTCCTGATACAGTAATTGCAATGAATAGGACTTCTGTTAACAAATTCAATCAGAAAATAAAAGGCGGCGGAATGTTGATGTACAATTCATCATTGATCGACCGTCAGGAATTTCGTGATGATATAAGACTTGTTGAAATTCCAGCTACTGAAATTGCTGCTGATTTGGGTGAACAAAAAGCCGCAAATATGGTAATGTCTGGTGCTTATGCAAAATTCAGCAAACTTGTAACTGTAGAAGAAATAGAAAATTCTATCAGATATTTGCTGAAAGATGAAAATAAAGAAGTAATCGAACTTAATATTGAAGCAGTAAAGAAAGGTTATGATTACGTAGAAGAAAAGAAATACATGTTTGGTCGTTATGTCCACTCTGTATTCAGAGTTTAAGACAAAAGACAGAGACTTCTTTCTTAGAACTTACAGCTTATAGCTTATAGCTGAAATATAAAGGTTAATCTAAATGTCCGAAATACCAGAATTGATAAAAATAGTTATAGAAACTTTACAGGATAAAAAGGCAGAAAATCTTGTAGTATTAGATGTTAGAAAGCTCGTTAACTACACAGATTTCTTTATAATTGCAACCGGCAATTCTACTACTCATGCTCAGACTTTAGCCGATGCTGTCGGTAAGCTTTTGAAAAAACCAGAAGAAGGTTTGAAGACAGAAAACGATCCTCAGGCTAACTGGCTGTTAATAGATGGCGGCGATTTTGTTTTACATGTATTCCAACCTAATGCCAGAAAGTTCTATGGGTTGGAAGAACTTTGGGAAGACGCTGAACGAGTTGAAATCTGAAATCTGAAAACTGAAATCTGAAATCTGAAATCTGAAATTTCACCTTTCACCTTTTACCTTTCACCTTAAACATGGTTCCACACTGTAGAATAATAGAAACCGAGCCAAATGGTTCTTTAAACAAAGACAATCGTCACAGATTAGAACGGGTTTTAAGATTAAGACCTGGTGATAAATTTGTTATTACCGACGGCTGCGGCAAAGAAGCAGAAGCTGTCTTGGAAAAAGATGGAAAATATTCTGTAGTATCCTGGTATGAGCCTGATAGAGAACCAGATATAGATGTAACATTATTTGTCGCACTTTCCAAAGGCGATAGATTAGAATGGGTTATTGAAAAAGCTGTAGAAATGGGGGTTAGAAAAATAGTTCCCTTGATTTCTGAGCATTGTATAGTTAAAGAAGCTAGTGAAAATAAGTTGGAACGCTGGCAAAAAATTGCTGAAACAGCAATGATACAGTGCGGCGGCTGTTTGTTACCTGAAATTACGGCTCCATTAAAACTAGTTAATATTCCTAAGCCGGATGATAGTACACTCCCGCTTTTTTTATATGAAGAAAATTTAGATTATTCTGTTTCGGGTTTAAAAAATATCTTTTCAGATATAAAGGAAATATGGGTTGTATCTGGACCAGAAGGCGGCTTTTCTGATTCTGAAGTGAACTTCTTTAAAGATTCTGGCTGGAAAACTATTTGGCTAGGCAAACGGCTTTTTAGAATGGATACAGCACCTATAGCTGCTCTTGCCAACATTCTTTCTTCTTATTGGTTTTGAATTGTACATAGAAAAAATAAACTAAAACTCTAAAAAAACAGTATAATATTTATAGTAATAGGAGAATATTATGAAAAGAAATTTATCTAAGTCAGTTCTTGTTCTAGCTGCCTTAATGCTTTTGAATGGTTATTGTGGAACCTGTTATGCTTCTCCTTTTGATGAAGATTCAGATACTATAGAAATTACAGAAAAAACTAATGATACTAAGGTTTCTAATAAAGAAGAAACTACAGAAAAGAAAGGTTTCTGGTCTAAAGTAGGTGGTATACTTAAAAAAGGTGCAAAAGCAGCCAAAAAGGGTGCATCAACAGTTAAAAATACTGTTGTTAAAGGATATGAAAAAGTATCAGGAGCTATTACTTCTTTAGCAAAGAAGAAAGATGCTGATTATATTGTTGAATCAATTTTCCTGCCAGGTCATGACAGTAAAGAAATGGTTTGTCAGGGTATTGCATATCTACCAGAAACCGTAATGGATGCAAATCAGCAGGCAGAAGGCGTTAATTGTAGATATGTTCTTTTATCTTATTACCCTAAAAATAGCGATCAGCCATCTCAGATATTAGTTGTAGACAGGCAAACTCAAAAAGCTGTAAAACGTTTTGCTTTGTATAAATCAAATGGAAAAGCCTACACTGGTCATGCTGGTGGTATTGCTGTTGCAGGAAAGTATTTGTGGGTTGCTTCCGGCGGAACTATTTTCGGCTTTGAAGTTCAAGAAATCATAGATTTCATTAGCGATAATAAAACCAAAGCTAGTGCTGTTTCTGGTCTTCCTGACAGCATGGATAAATTGCCTGGTAAAGATTTGACAGCTGTTAAGACATATTCTGTTGATAGTAAAGCAAGCTTTGTAAGTTTTGATGGTAAATACATTTGGGTTGGTGACTTTACAAAAGGCAGCAACTATAAACCTATAAAACATCATAAAATTTTTGGCAGAAATAACTGGATTGCTGGCTATCTAGTTGATTCTGACGGTTATCCGACTTCAACAGTTGAATATACTTACAAAGATGGTGATGATACAGAAACTGTTCATAAACCAGATGCTGTAATCGCAATGCGTGAATCTGTCCAAGGTATGGCAATTTGCGGTGATTATGCTGCTTTAACTGTTTCTTATGGTGCTACAAACTCAAAATTGGCTATTTATGATAATCCATTAAAAAAGGATAGTGAAACCATTAAATATAAGCCGGAAGGGCAATCAAAGTCTTATATTGTAGAAGCTTGGGAACTTAAAGATGGAAAGAATTGGATTGAAACTGTTAAATTAGCTGCTGGTGCAGAAGATTTGGAATATGACGGTGAAAATCTCTATGTTACTTTTGAATGTTCTTCAAAGAATTACAGAACAAAATGGAGTCTGAATCCATTAGTTAAAATAACTGATGATTTTTATTTAGTTAATCCTAAGGTTATAGCAGATAAAAAATAATCAGTAAGCAGACAACTAAGTTTAAAAAAGATGGTCAATGATTATTGACCATCTTTTTTTTGTAGATTTTTCCAAAATTTTTTTAAACAAAGAAAAACTCAAAGTTTCATATGAAACTTTGAGTTTTTGACTTTTTTTATCTTTTTGGAAGTTTTTTTAAGCTTCCTTTTTGTTTAAACCACCGTTTCTGCCGTATTTTGCATGGGCGTTGGTAAACTCATCTGATGCCATGGCACCTGTGATTGATATTTCACCAGCAAGAACTGTTGCAGCAAGTATTTCTGCAAGTTTCTTAGCTTTGCCTGGACCAGCACACTGCATTATTTCTAAGCATTTCTTTTGGGTTGGAAGTCTGGTTCCGCCGCCTACAGTACCTACCATAATGTCTGGTAAAGTTACGCTTATCTGCAAAGCTCCGTCTATAAGCTTCATATAGGTAACGCCACAAGCAGATTCAGCTACACAAGCCGGGTCTTGACCAGTTGCAATGTATACTGCTGCTAGCATATTGGCGTAATGTGCCTGAACACCAAATGAATGAGCCTGTAAAGAAGTAATCATGGTTAGTTCGCCAAGTCTTATGATTCTTTCAGGAGTAGTGTGCAGGAACTGTTTAACGATTTCTGCAGGTATTCTTACTACGGCAACAACTTTCTTTCCGCGGTTTCTAGTGAAGTTAACTGAGTTGACTTTCTTATCGCCAGAAAGATTGGATTCTAGGAACCAGTCATAAATAGAACCATTATAGGCATTAAGAATATAGTCTATTGCTGCTCTAGTAGCTATTGTTGTCATGTTCTGACCAGAAGCGTCACCTGTTGAGTAGACTAGTCTTAATACAAGCTGGGTTCCTATAGGATACTGTTCGATGGTTAGAAGTTTGCCGAACTTTGTAGTTGCATCAGCAGCCTTTTTGATGCTTGCAAAGTTGTTGATTATCCATTCAGAGAATTTTTCTAAGTCTGAAAGGGTAGCAAATTCAAATACTGGAGTTCTTATCAAACTATCTTCGAGTATGCGAACTTCTGCACCGCCAGACATTGTAATAATCTGACAGCCGCGTGCTACTGAAGAAACTAGTGCGCCTTCTGTTGTAGCCAGTGGAACATAGAAATCGCCTTCTGCATGTTCCCCTTTAACTTTAAGAGGACCGCAAATACCGATTGGTAAAGTTACGAAACCAGCAAAACCTTCTATGTTGCCGCTGTATGCTTCTGGGTCATCTGGTTTTGGAAGAGCGAAATTCTGATTTCCAGTATAATTTCTTATGAATTTCTGTCTTGCTTCAATGGCTTCTAATGAATAATCAAGAAGCGGAGGCATATCTTCGCTTGTAGCAGTTTCAGAACGGTTAACTTCTGACATCTTGCTTGTATCAACCTTAGTTGCTAAGAATGAGAACAAGTCATCGAAGGTTTCTACTGAACTGCCTATTAGTTCTTTGAAGGAAATACCGAAACGTTTTTCCAGTTTAAGAAGCATAGCGATGATTCCAAGAGAATCAAGCTGTATGAATGAGTCTAGTCTTGTAGAAAGCTTAATCTTGTTGTAATCGGCTTTCAAGAAACTGGCTATTTCTTGTCTGAATGCTTCAAAGAGCTGTTCATTTCTTGGGGCAGAACTTATTTCTTCCTGCTTTGGACCGGTTTCTGCCGGTTTGTGTTCTTTTCCGCTTAAGGCTTCTGCTAATTCAAAGCGTTTAACTTTTGTGCTGGCAGAACGTGGAAGTGGAGAACCAAGCATGAAAATCTTTCTGATTTTTTCTGGTTCCGGCCAATCTTCAGTTTTGGCTCTAAGATCAGCTTCAACAAACTTCAATACGTCTTCTGAGGCTTTGCCTTCAAATACGCCTTTTCTAGGAACAAAAGCAAATGCAGGAACTTCAAGACCATCAAGAACTATACCGAAAATAGAGTATTCTTCAGCATATTTCAAAGTGCCAAGTCTTAATTCAAGTTCATCAGGGTAAACATTTACACCAGAACCAGAGATGATAACTTCTTTGGCTCTGCCGCGGATATATATGTTGCCCTGTTCATCAATAGAAGCCAAATCGCCTGTTTTGAAGAAACCATCTTCAAATAGAGTCTGGTCTAATTCGGGCTGATTGTATATGCCAGAAAGCAATGTGGGTGAAGAAATCAATAGTTCTCCGACGCCGTCAACAGGATTATTGATTTTTACTTTTACAACATCTAAAGGTTTACCAATAGATGTTGGCGGACAGTCACCACCATTGAAAATAATGCCTGCTGCAGTTTCAGTCATACCGAACCCTTGAGCAATCTTAACGCCTTTGCTGGCTAGGAACATAATCGTTTTTGGATTAGGAGCAGCACCGCCAACTACGATGTCTATTGGAGGCAGCTTAAAATCTGGATTCTGCATGAAAGAGAGAGCCAATAAATCGCAGAGTCTTGGAACTGCAAGCAGGAATCTAGACTGGTATTTCAGAATTAGACCAAACATTTCTGCCGGATTAAGAGTGTTGCAGAGTATGTTGGTGCAGTGCCAGTATAAAGGAGTAATTCCAGAATCTACTAATGCAAAAACGTGGCTGAAAGGCAATATTGTGACGATTTTGTCTTTGGGAACACAATGGACAAGGTCTTTGGCATTCTTTGCAGATTCAATCAGGGCTCTATGGCTGAGCATAATTCCTTTTGGCCTGCCGGTTGTTCCAGAAGTATACATTAGAGCAGCTATATCATGAGGTTTAACTTCTCTGTCTGCAGGAGCATGTGATGTGCTGTTGCCTTTTACTAATATTTCATATTCATCTTCGAAAATGAATTTAGGTTTATAATCTTCTGGAATGTATTGGCTGAATCGCTGTGAATACTTGCGCATCATTATAATAACAGCAGGGTTGCTGTCTGCTAAGATAGATTGGAATCTGTCTATGGCTGTGTTTCCGTCTAACGGAACAGCGATTTTACCTGAACTGGCTATACCTATAAAAATAGGCATCCAAAATAGATGATTTTCAGTTACCATGAGGATTCTTTCGCCTCTATTTATGGCAACTTTGTTGAGTACGTCTGCTATTTCTTGTGATTTTTCTTCAAACTGTTGATAGTTTAATTTTGAAACTTTACCAGCTTGTTCAAATATAATAGCATCTAAATCAGCTATTTCGCTGATATTCTGGATTTTCAGAGTATCTCCAAACATGGGAAATTTTGAACTCCTATGCTAATTAATTTTTGCATAAGATTATATCAGAATTTTACATGTTTTGCTGAGATTTTTTGCAGATTGTGCAATCGTTCACAATCTATTTGGCTATCAGTTGTCGGTTATCGGTTAACAGTTATTAGGCAGCACTTCTAACACTTTTAACTCTTCCGACCCTTCTAACCCTTCCAACAATTCGAACCATTCGAACCTTGAATTCTCCTAACTCTTATAACAATTCAGTCGGACAGTTGTCTTGTTCGACCCAATTCTCCTCCGCGGTCTCTTTATTAAAAGAGATAAGAGAGCAGGGCTTAGAGATAAGAGGAATGTTTAGCAAACGAAAGTTTACTTGTATAACCAACAATTACTAGCAACCAAAGATTGATTGGAAAATCATCAAAGCCCCTTTATTAAAGGGGGAAGTCAGGCTAAAGCCTGACTGGGGGATTTTTGAGAAGTTGAATAAACAGTAAAAAGATAAGTCCGAAGACTATTGAGAATAAAAACAATCCCCTAATTTCTTTAACTCTTATCTCTGCTCTCTAATTTGATGTCTCACGTCCAACTGTCCTATTACAATTACCACAGTGAAACGTCCCGCAGATTGCCAACGCAATCCTATCACAGCGAAACTTCTCTCTTAATAGAGTTGACAGTTATCTTTTGAGGGTATAAAGTTTAAAAAAATTGGGGGCTAATATGAGTAATGAATTAGTAGAAAAAGTAAATAAGATATGCGAAGAATACTATGAAAAAACTGTTGAATTGTTAACAGATGTTATAGCTTGTAAATCATATTCTGGTCATGAAGGTGATTGCGCAGAAGTGTTATTAGACTTTTTCAGGAAAAATGACATTCCCGCTTTTTCAGATTCCAGAGGCAGCATATTGGCCGTATCAGCTTCTTTTAATAAAGATAAATATGTGTCGGCCGACATCTCAAAAGAATGGGTTAAAAAGGTTTTAAAGACAGCAGAAGAAAAAAAAGCAAAAGTCTTGGTTTACAACGCTCATATGGATGTTGTAACTGCTGATAATGCTGAAGAATGGACAGATAATCCTTTTAAGGCTGTTCGACGTGACGGCAAGATATTCGGCCGCGGAACCTGCGACATGAAGGGTGCTCTCGCAGCAATGGCTTACTCATTAGTCATTTCCAAAAAGTTAGATGAATTATTTGAAAGAAATGTTGTTTTAATTGGCTGTTTTGTTACAGAAGAAGAAGTCAGTGAAGGTATGGCTTTCAAAGACATTTTTGAAGAGTTCGGTCTGAAAGCAGATATGGTTCTTTTGGGTGAACCTTCTAAGATGGAGATTTCCAGAGGACAGCGCGGCAAGCTGGAAATGTGTGTCGAAACAACTGGTATCTGTTCTCATACATCTGTTCCTGAAACAGCAGTCAGTGCAGTTTATAAACTGGCTGATGTTTTAAAGACTGTAGAAAAATATGAATTGGATGAAAGAGCAAAATATGGATTAGGGACAGAAAATACTCTTAAGCGTACAACTTTGGCGGTTGCTTCCGTAGAAAGTTGGCCCAAGAACAGAAGTTTTGTACCAGATAGGGCTATGGCTTATGTAACAGGCCGATTAGCCTTAGGACAAAGCATGAAAACTGTTTGCGAATCTTTGGAAAAATCTGGAACATGGCCCGAAGGAACAAAGTGCACTCACTTTGTTTATCATGGGCAGTCATATACCGGCAAAAAAAGCGAGTGGGTTTCAGAACATTCAGGCTGGGAAACCAAGATTGATTCTGAATTCTTTAAGCTGGTTGAAGACTCTTACAAAGCAATTACTGGTAAAACACCAGTAAATAAAATATGGCCCTTTTCTACAGATGGGGTATATAGTGCAAGCAGAGCAGGAATTCCAACTTTGGGATTAGGACCTGGATATGAAGAAATGGCCCATAAAATTGATGAATGGGTAAAGGAAGAAGATTTTAAACTTGCTTTCAAGCTCTATTCGCTAATTCCTTTTTATAACTAGTTTGGAGCTAAATTCTTCCTCTTATGTAATACCAGCATAAGCCGATCCATTCATGCATTGCTGCTCTGAACATAGCCAGATTATGGTCAGCATAGACTGTTGTTTTTGTGTTATGGCATGGGGCAGGCAGCACTTTGAGACCAATCTTTTCGAAAGTAAGACACGAGCGGTAAATGTGACCATTGCTGGTTGTAAGCAGTATTTTGTTTATTCCTCTGGCATCAAACTGCTTTTTGGCATAAAGAGCTTCTGTGGCTGTTGTTATTATCTCTTGGCTCTTAAAGATTGTAACCTTATCTTTTGGAATTTCCAGCATCTGGGTTAGGGAAGCTACAGCGTCGTATTCCTTGAATCCATTGATTGGGCTGTAGCCTGTGCTTATAAAAAGATGTTTGGCTTGTCCGCTTTTTAAGAGCTTTGCACCATGAATTACTCTTTGATAAGCTGAATGACTTGGGTCTCCTGCCAAGGTAGCACCCGAAGCTAAAACTAAAACAGCGTCAGCACTTTCAGTAGAGTGGGGAACTATTAAGGGAACAGTCATATACCCGCCAATTGGGAAGGTAATTATAATCATAATACAAGAAAGAAGAATTGTACTGCCTATTTTAAAAGTATTTCTATTTTTTCTTAGGATTTTAGGCAGGTTTTCTTTCTTAGAAAAACAATAGTAAATAGAAAAGATAGTATAAATCACCACAAAGTATATAGAGGGTACTTTGTGCAGTTGCAGAAAGACTAAAAAACTAATAAATGGAAACAAAAAAAAGACAAGTTTACATAACATTATTTATTTTTACCTAAAATTTTTCTTTTTTCTAAGTTTTAAAATATTATCATATTTAACAAAATGCCAACACCATTTTATTATTTCTTTACGCAAAATAATATGCTGTTGGATAGAGGCTTCAAAATTTTTATCATCCAAAGTCTGCTGCAAAAGCTTTTGGGCATCTAAAAATAAGCTTTGACCCTGTTTTACGATTTCTTTTAGTTGAGAATCTGTAATTCTTTCTGAAACATTAGAATTCATTATTGAATCAGCCAAAATAGCGACTGCCAAATAACGGTCGTTAACTTTGTAGTCTATTAATAGTAAATCGTTTGATATGGGGGCGTCTAAATTTGAGTTAATTCTGTTTAATAATTCATAACCAGGTATTGCTAACATAAACACATGAGCTTGAAGTAGTCTTTCCGGTTCTTTTAAAAATAGATTCTCATCCATATTCAAGAGTCTGTAATAAAGGTTTTGACTGTCTATATTCAGATTATTAACAGGAATTAATTCTTCTGCTATTTCTTGATTGTCTATTTTGATGCGCTTTAAACCAGATATCATTTCATCTATAGCTTCAACTATATCACTGTTTTTTAGAGGATTTGACGGCTTGTTCACTGCTTCTTTCAGTTTTTTGTTTTGAACATCGTTTTTACCTAATAGTGTATGAATTGCTTTTGAATTCTTATCTATAACTATTTCAGCAGTTTTTTTACTGGGAAGATTTGTTGTTGGTATCTTTTCTAAGGCTGGTTTTCTGATAATTGATAGTATGTATTTTTTTTGCCATCTATTAAAAATAGAAACTAAGAACAGCATAGCTGAATAAATTATTAATATAGTGAAACTGCTGATATTACCGACATAAAAATACATTCCAGGGATATCTCTGACATATTCTAAAAAGCTTATCAGAGTATCTAATAATATTGAAAAACCAGAATTCAGCAGAACTGTCGATATCGAGAATATAGAAAGAAAAGCTATTATAAAGCCTAAGGGCAGTATAAAAGTGAATGTCCATAATATGAGAGGATTAACAAATAGACTGGAAATAGAAACAGTTCCGAATATATAGGCTCCCATCGGCATTATTCCTATATTTGCAGCAAAAGTTACGGCTAAATATCTGCTGATAGATTCTGGCAAATGCAGTATATCAAGAAGAAATTTGAATAGAGGACTGAGATAAATAATTGATAATACAGCGGTAAAACTTAGAATGAAAGAAGCATTGTGTAATAGTGACGGATCATAAATAAGCATTATAAAAGCAGCGATTGATGCGGGTCTTATGGGTGACGATGCAGATTCTAGCAAGAATATAGTAGAAATAGAAAGATACATTATTAAGGCGCGCCATACAGATGGACTGCCTACTGTAACCATTGCATAAAAAGAAAGAATTAAAGCGATTGAAACACATCGGGAAATAGGCGGGATTTTAAACCAGTGCAAAATTGAAGCGACAAAAAGAATAATAATCATTATGTGCTGACCAGATACAGCTAAAATATGGCTTATTCCAGTTTCTACAAATATTCTTTTGTCTGTGATTCTACTTGTATCGCCTAACAAGAATCCTGTTACTATTGCTGAATGTTCTTTCTTTAATACAGAAGCCAGGCTGCTTTTTATTTTTTGCTGAAACTCCTTAGCTGTAGTCATTATAGAAGGTAGTTTCGGCTCTATTTGTGTAAAACTGGCAATCTCAAATATAGGTGCTTTATCAAAAGATACTATTCGGAGTTTTCCTGTCATCGCATAGTATTGTTCTGGATAAAGCCTTTGTCTGTTGATAATTCCATGACAATTAACTTTTATAGGAATATCAACTGTTTGATGAGCATCAGAATAGCTTGTTTCTGTGAAAACATAGCTTATTTTATTTTTGTTTAGAATAGTTGATTCGCCTGTATATCTGCCATAAAGGGTTCCTGAAGTATTATCCAGGACTAGAAGGTCAGAATTATTCCAGTTTGGTTTGTTTCTAATTGCGCCAAAAAACATTGAAGCAGATAGAGATGATATTATGAGACTGATTGTTACTGCTTTTTCTGATTTTATAAAGAAGGAAAGAAGAATAGTAGATAATGAGATACCAAACCAGACTATATATAAATCACTGGAAAATAACTCCGATAACAGTATTCCAACAATAAAAACAGCGACAAAAATTGGTAATACTTCGGGTTTGGATTTGTATATTCTTGTTTCTTTCTATTTCTTCTTTTTCATAAGATGGTTTAATTCTCAGGTGGATTAAGCCTTACTCCAGAATCCTTTAATACTTCTATCTGCAAAGAAGATATCCCTTTTATTCTGTCTTGAAAGTTTCTCCAATCATAAAATGGACTTATATTTCGTTCTTCTATTATTTGTGCCGCAATTTTACGGCCTATTCCAGGAGCACAAAGCAAATCTTCAAAGGGGGATTTGTTTAGAAATATTTTGTTTGGAGTTGCTTTTCCCAATTGTCTGACTTCATTAGTTGTAATATTATATTCATTGGCTTTGAGGGTTACATCTAGATCGTCTTTGGTGGCTATAGCTGCTTTTTTCAAAGGAACATGATTCGGAGCAAAAAAAACATATAGAATTCCTGTTGTCAGCACTATGCCTACTAGAATTCTTAACTGTATCTGTTCTTCTCTTTTTAGGAAAAACAAATTCGAATGCCTCCAGCCTCATTTTTTAACTTTACGTCTTTCCCTATTATTGCTTTTTTTATCCATTTTATTTTTGATAATTCAGCAACAGGCTGATCTTCAAAGTTTTTTCGGGTAAAAACGTGCCAATGCCAGCCGCCTTTTTCTAAAGCTATTTTAACACAGGAATACTCTGTAAAGCTTTCAATTATTTTTTTTATTGAGATTATTTCTAAAATTTTAGGGAAATAACAAGCTGTGTATATAGGAATAAAAGGGAATAAGCAGGCTGCAACCAATAGTTCTTCTGATTCTTTTAGCTGGCAGGGGAGAGGTGATTCTTTAAATGCTTTCATTACTAAGGCAAGAGCCAATCTATCTGCTTTTCTTGTGATAATATGGTCTTGCATTTGAACTATTGCTTCAAGCCAAGGGATAGGATTAAATAAAGCCGTTTGGTTCCTATGGCAGTAGACTTCATGAAATTTGGCTATCCATTTGAATGAAGGTTCAAGAAAGGTTTCTGCATTATTACTATAACCTGAATTAATAACGGCAAATCTGCATGCATCTATTCCATATTCATAGATTAAGTCTTTTTCAAAGGGGAGCTCGACAGAATATGGATTATACCAACCTTTAGGATTAGCATCTAAAAGTTGTTCAAGCCTTTTTTTTATATCTTGATGTAAATCTTTTTCTGAAAAGAAAACAGGCCATTTTCTGACCTGTTTTTCTATCGATTGAGGATTGTATCGAAAAGTCAATTTCTTAATAAACTCCAAAGAAGTTTTGTTTTTTCATCTTCGCCTTTTGATTGGGTAATATCAAAAAGCTGTTGACGCGCTTCTCCTATAAGAATTGGTTCTTCAAATGCTTTACCACATGCTATTAAGAAACGTATTTCAAAAATAGTATAATCGTAGTCATTAGATGCTATTGCTTCTGTTCCAACTCTTAATGAGTTCTTTACTAGTTCTTGATACTTTTCATCCGGAAGATTTTCGGTTGCGATATATTGTCTATAAGCTGCACAGAATTTATCTGCTGCTTCTGCTCTGGATATATAATTAGCTAATTCTAATCTGGTTTCACCGTCATCAACGTTTTCAATTTCCATTTTAGCTTTTTGGATCCAGCTTTCAGCAGATTCAAGATTGAATAGATTGTCATAAGCTTCAGATTGACAAATAAGAACTATTGCTTCATTAACTTCTGCTTTTGTTAAAAATGTTCCGGTAGCTATTTTACGATAAAAATCCAAGCTATCACTGAAAGTTGAACGGGCTTTTATTAATTCAAGATATGCAAATTCAGGCTGTTTCTGGCTGAATAGAGTAAAAGCCTGATTCCAATACATTGTCTGGTTTTCTTGTAACTCTTTACCTGTCATATAGGTGTAAGTTAAAGAAGTTCCAGCAATTATCAAGACTAACAATATTACTATAATAATAGTAACTTTAGAACCGCCGAAACGGCTTTTGTTATTATTCTTCTTCATTATTATCCTCTTCTCCGTCGTATTCTTCAACTTCTGTTTCGTCAGAGGCGTCTGTTTGTCTGTTGACGGATTCTTCATGTCTCATTTCACGAGCCTGATTTACAAACCAAAGAATAACACCCTGGGCACCATTAGCACCATAGATTATTTGTTCCAAGAATTTATTGCTTTCTTGAATATTTCCAAGAAGTCTGTTGGCACCAGCCAATATGTACATGATTTCAAATACGCGGGACTGGGGGATGTTTTCTTTAGGAATTCTTGTGCCATCAGGCATAAAAGCATCATCTACACCTGTAGCTAGATTTGTGATATTCAGAAATGAAATGGCTTCTTTCAAATAAGCTGTTTCAAAAGCTTTATATCTTTCTTTTAGTGTAGGATCCTGAGTTTCATCGTAAGCATCTCTGGCTGTCCAAGCGCCTTGAAGATAAGTATAACCTAGAATTCTGTGGTTTGCTCTTCTTGCTTTATAACAAATAGCAGCTAATTCCCACGAACGTATAGCTGTTTCTAAGTCGCCTTCTTTTTGCAGCTCATTAACTGGTTTGTTTTTCTTCTTTAAATCAGTTGCAACTCTGTCTAATAGCGGTTTTATCTGCCTTAAAATAGAGATATTAACTGGTGTAAGTTCTTTGAGCTTTTCAGATTCTACGTCTTTCCAAATCTGTTGTCCATTAGAAGCAGCTTTTACGCGGTTTGCAGCTTCCCATTGAGATCTGTGACTTTCAAGCAATGCATGTTTTCTTGCTTCTTCTGCTGTCATAGAGGGGCAGAAATACTTGTCTTCAGCTGCATAATAACAGCCTGGACAAACACAGACATTATAATAGCGAGGAGTTATATTGCCTAGATAGGTTGGTCTATAGTCTATATCTCGCTTATTAAGGCTGAACTGTTTTTTCCTTAAATTATAACGAGTAAATGAAGTTCCACAAATTGGGCATGCTATATTTTTGGGTATAAAAAGTTTTTCATTTAAAGCCATAAAACACCATTCCGCTATTAGTTTTAATTACTACTAAATTAATAAAATACCGCAAATTTGTTTAATCTGCAACTTTATTAACAAAACAAAGTTTTATTTTATGTCGTCTATATTGATGTCAACCATTTTGCACAGTTCAAATTCATTGATGATAGGCTTGCCTAATTCAACAGCCTTGTTCTTTTTTGTGGAAACAAAGCTTTCGTTTTCCAAGGAACCTATAACTAAATAATCTGTTTTGGCAGAAACAGAACTCTTGGTTTGTCCGCCTGAAGATTTTATCAGTTCTTCGAGTTTTCTTCTAGGAACAACTGCTTCTCCTGTGACTACAAAGCTTTTTCCTTCAAGCTTATTGGTTGTTTTCTGAGAATCTAACTGGTCCTGACTTGGGCCATGCCACCATTCTTTTATGGTAGATATGAAAGACTGATTGCTGGGATTCTTGATGAAGTCTATTATATTGCTGGCTATTTTTTCTTGAACGCCTTCAATATTTACAAGCTTTTCCAAAGATACTTCTAAAAATTCCTCAAAAGATTGATGTACGGTTTTGGCTATATTTTCGCTGACAACCGGCCCGACATTGCTTATTCCAAAGGCTGAAATCAGTCTAAACAAAGGCTTTTCTGAGGCTTTCTTTATGTTGGCTACTATTTTAGAAGCAGATTTTATTCCCATTCTATCAACTGAGGCTAATTGTGTTTCTGTAAGTTTAAGAATGTCTTCTGGTTGGTTGATTATCTTATTTTCTAATAATCGGTCGACTAACTGCGGCCCAAAATTGTCTATTTCAAGCTGAGTAATGAAGTGAGTAGTTTTTCTTGCTTTTACTCCAAAACAGTTTTCGTTGTCGCATCTTACTATTGTAGAGCCGTCTTCATCATCTTTGGCTGTAGTTGTTTTTCCGCCGCAGGCA
>JAFXRA010000365.1 GCA_017526725.1 Candidatus Rifleibacteriota bacterium | reverse complement strand
TTATTTCTACTGTTGGAATCGGCGACCCTACTGCTTTAGCAGGCGGAATTTCTGAAGCACTCTATACTACCGCTGCCGGTCTACTGGTTGGTATTCCAGCTTTGGTTGCCCATAACTGGTGCGAAGCCAAAAGCAATGATTTTATCGAACAGGTTGAAATTCATTCCTTAGACCTTGCTAATCAGGTAAATGCCTTGGAGGGGAACCTTGAAGAAGCTGCTGCATAAAAGGGCTAAATCTCAGCCGCAAATTGTTGTAACAAATCTGATAGACGTTGTTCTTCTGCTGGTATTCTTTTTCATGATAACAAGCTCATTCGCTGCAAATGAAAAGAAGCTTCCCGTAAATGTTCCAAAAGCTTCTGCTGCAGTTTCTATGGAAAAGGACAACATGACTGTTCAAGTAACAAAGACAGGAAATGTCTTTATTGCTGGAAAAGCCGTTGATACTAAAGAACTTGATGAACAGATAAAGAAATGGGTTGCCTCTTCCCCTGACAGACCAGTAATGGTTGAAGCAGACGAAGGCACAAATTACGGTAATGTCATCAAAGTTTTAGACCAGATTAGAACTTCAGGTGCCATAAACGTAGGACTTTCTACAAAACCCGAAAAATAATGAAAAGACTAAGTATTGCAAAATCAGAAGCAAAAGAAATGAATGAATATGAACTTTCATTAATCATTCATTTACTAATGCTTGTATCTTTGTCTGTTGTTATGAGCTTTAAGGCTATACCACAGAAAAAACCAAATGTAATGCCTGTTACTCTGGTAGCACAGATTGATAAGCCTAAAGCTGGCGCAATAGCTGATATAAAGAAAGAAACTGGCAGCAAAAAGGCAGAAGGAAAAACCAACAAAGTAGTAAAACCCAAAACCGCTGCTCCAGTTAAGGCTGCTGCTCCAAAAACTAATGCTAAGCCGGTAAAGAAAGCTGCCGCAAAACCTACAGCTAAGCCTAATGTAAAAAAAGCCCCTGCTGTAACAGCTAAAACCAAAACAAATACACCCGCTAAGAAAGCAGTTGCATCAACTGCCAAAGTTTCAGCTCCTGTAGTAGCTGTTAAGCCAGCCCAGACCAATCTGCCCTCAGTCATAAGCATGCCTTCAAATGATAACGCTCCAGTAAAGCCTACTCATAATGCACCATTATTTGAAGATATCAGCGATTTGAGCACTGGACTTGGGAAGCCAAATCCAGTATTAGATTCTGCAGGGAAGCCCAATACACTTCCTGAAGATTCTATGCTGATGCCAGAATCCATGCTTGATGATTCAATGATGTTTGCGTCACCAGATGATGTTTCTTCTCCAACAACCGGTTCAGCCAGTGGAAGCAAAGGTAACGGCCTTTTTGAAGTTGGCTCAATTGAAGCCTTCGGCGGAAGTAACGAAAACTTCGTTGCTCCAACTATTATTTCAAAAGTTCAGCCTGATTACCCAGACTGGGCCAGACAACAAGGCGTTCATGGAAGTGCAGTTTATCGTGTATTGATTCAACCAAGCGGAACCGTGGGCGATGTTGTTACATTAAGTTCAACTATTGACCCCAAACTTGCAATCAATGGCGCTCAGGCACTTAGAAGATGGGTTTTCACACCTGTCCTTAATAATGGGGTTCCACAAGAAACATGGGTTAAGATTTCAGTTCAATATGAACTGAATTAAGTGATACGCTTCGCTGTGGGACACTTCGTTGTGGAAAGTTTCACTGTGGTAATTGTTTATAATAGTTCGAATAGTTCAAGGTTCAAAAAGTTCGAATTGTTTAGCATACTAACTCTAGTTTTAACAATTTGAACGACTCGAACAATTAGAACAACTAGAACATTGTAAAATCAATTTTCCACAGGCAACGGCAGTTGCTGTCCCACAAGTTGCTTAAGCAACTGTCCCACTTTCCACAGAGCCTCAGGCTCTAAACAACCACACCAATCTTCAACCTTATCTTAGAGGATGCAGCAAATAAGGGAAAAACAATACAATAAAGGGATAAAAAGTATTTATATATGTAGATCTATTCTCTTTAAAATGAAGTCTTGCTCGTTCACGGAATGGTTTCTTTGCTCTTATTATTTTATTTTGTTCCATTACAAAATTTCTTTGCTCAACACTACTACCAGCTCTTTCCTTCGCTTTTTCGAATTTATCCCTAAGTTCTTTAAATTGTTCAAAAGTAACATCAGAACCTCGACTAAGATAATTTTTATAATTATCTTTATTCAAATCTTTATATGAAATACAATAACCACAACTTCCTAATGCAGAATATTCGCTAAAATGTTCGGTACAACACACAAATCCCTTATCAGTTACATCATCTATACTAGTGTAATAGCAAGAATCAGTAGGGAAAGTAAACTCTGCATTCAAATAACCTCCATTATATAATGACTTGAGGTCCAGTTCTTTCATCATTACAGAATTATCCATATTATACATTTCTAAGGCGCCAGTTATGAGTCGTATATTATTCCAACATTCTCTTCGTCTCGCACCTTCTCGGTCTCTTCTTATACACATAATGCCAAAATTGGAATATACGGTAAAAACATTTAAACAACAATAAACTACAATACAAGTTATAATATTTTTTCTTGCTGTTTTATTCCAAGCTTTAAATGTGCATATGAAAAATATAATAAATATAAAAATAGCTAAACA
>JAFXRA010000364.1 GCA_017526725.1 Candidatus Rifleibacteriota bacterium | reverse complement strand
TAATACCTTCTCTTCTAATAATACGCTGATAAAAGTGCCCAAGAAAACAATAGTATACCCAGCAACCGAAGATTATTATTGTTTATATTGTAAGCGCTTTTTCAAATACAAAAAGGATAGCGAAGGAAAACTTTCGCTTGTAAAGGATTAAAAATCATTACCGTTACGGCGAAAGGAGGGAACCTAACGAAATGTCAATTATGGATTTTATTTCTTCATATTGGCAAGAAGGGTTGCTCTATGCTTTACTCGGAGGGGGACTAATTCAGATTTCCCCTTTAAAATGGAATCCTTTATCTTGGATAATGAAACAGATTGGTAGGGCGCTTAATGCGGAAGTATTGGCTAAGGTAGGGGAGCTGGAAGAGAAGGTTGAGGGTGTTGAAACCAAGCTGGATAATCATATTACTTGGGATAAAGAGGCGACCATGGAGTCGAATCGTAGGCACATTCTGAAATTTTCTGAAGAAATAAGGGGAAAAGAAAGACACACTGAAGAAAGTTATCACCAAATTTTAAAAGACATTAAAGACTACAGAAAATATTGCAGTGAACATCCAGATTTTGAAAACAATAGGGCCGTGCATGCTATGGCTTATATTGAAGAAGAATATGACAGATGTTTAAGAGAAAATGATTTTATCGGTAGATATTAGTCCGATGAAATATCATTCTATTCTTTCATAAGAATGTTAATTATTGAAGAAAGGAGGATGATGCTTTTGAACAACAAAGTAGTTAATTTTGAGTTAGACCCAAAGTCTGTCAATTTTAAAGAAATTTTAAATCAAGATTTCTTGGAATTGGAAATCAAAGCTATTTCTACTGCTAATCCAAATAGAAATGGTAGTCACTTTACTTTGGAATCTTTACAAAAGGCTATACCCACGTTTTATAATAAACCAATTTTAGGGAGTTTTTCTGTCAACAACGATGATTTTAGAGCGCATGAAAGTGATTTAGAGTATGATGAAGAATTAGACTCAATTTATTATGATTATACTGATGATACTGCAGAAACACCTTTAGGTTTAATTAGAGGCACTGATAAGGTTGAAGTTTATCATGATAATACTGATGGTTTAGACTGGATTAAATTCACTTGTGCTATTTGGGTAAAATATAATTATAAACAAGTTAAGAAATTACTTAGGTCCAAAAATGGTTATAAGAAAATTTCTGTAGAAGTTGAAGTTGTTGATTCAGAATATACAGAAGACGGCATTGAAATTATTAAAGACTTTATTTTTGATGGTGTGACTTTACTTGGTGATAAATATGAAACTGGAATAGCCAATGCTAAAGCCAAAATTCTTGATTTATTTGACAATGCTTTGTTCCAAAAGAAACAGAAAGCTTTAGCTTTTGCCTATAAAGCACTTGATGAAGCTACTAATAAAGTTGAAATTCTTGATGCTGAAAAGCCTCAGGATTCAAATATAGAAGAAGAAACTTTTGAAGAAAAGGCTATCGTAAATGAGGAACCAGCCTCTGAGATAGAAATGGACAAAGAATTAAATCAGGAAGGAGGAGAAGTAGTTCCTATGAATTTAACTATGCAAGCTAAAATTAATTTACTTGAAGCATATTTAAGAGAAGTCTTTAATGACTGGGTTTGGGTATGCGACCTTGATGAAGAGTATGTATATTTTAGCATCGAATGTGAAGAATTTAGAGCTACTTATTCCATTACCTTGGATGAAGTAGCAGAAGGTGAAGACCAAACTGGTAATGTTGAAGTTGACGTAGAAAACAAAGAGAGAGTCGTTCGTGCTTGGAAAGTATTCTCTGGCGAAGAAAATAGCGAAGAAAATACAGAAGAATTTGCTGCTGAAGAAGTTTCTGCAGAAGAAACTGTAGTTACAGATGAACCTGTAGTTACTGAAGAATTTGTAGAAAATGATTCTGAAGTAGTTGAAGAAACGGTAGAAGAATTCGCTGAGGAACCTGCAGAAGAATGCAAGATGGAAGATTGTAATTGTGAAGAGTGTGCTGCAGAGGACGAATGCAAGATGGAAGACGGTTGTGATGAATCTGAAGACGAATGTAAGATGGAAGAAAAGCAACCAGAAGATGAATGCAAAATGGAATCTGATGAAGAGTGCAAAATGGAAGATGACTGCGATGACTGTGATGATTGCGACGAAGAAGAATTTGCGTCTAACGAAGAACCCGAAGAAGTCTCTGAACCCGAAAATTTTGAAGCTGAAGAGGTTGAAGTTGTCAATGCAACTGTAGAACTTGACGGCGAAAACATGGATGTATTTGCTTTATTAGAAAAGTATAATACTCTTAAAGAAGAAGTAAACAGACTTTCTGAAGTTGTTGAAACGGCCCAGAAAGAGAAGTTTATACAAGTTGGTGTTGAATTTATTAATGCTGATGAATTAGTTGATGAAGAGTCCAAGAGTAATTTTGTGGCTCAGATTACAGCTAAGGTTGAAGCTAATGAATTTAAGGCTGAAGAGGACGTAACAAATTTTGCAAAGAGTTTAGTTGCAATGTATTATTACGAAAATCAAGTTTCTCATACTAATAAGCCTAATAATGACTTTAGTATTGGAATTGAAAATCAGAAGAGTGCGGCTGCTAAGAAGACTGATAAGCTTCAAGAAGCCATCACTAAGCTGAACAAATTAAATTAAACTAAGGAGGAAAAAATTTATGAAAATTTTTAACAAAATTATCATGGCTTCCGAAGGCGAAATCAATATGCTCAAGGATGGCTATTTTGTAGATTCTGAAGGTGCAGATGCTGCCGTTGAAGATGGCGCTCTCGTTTCCATCAAGGGTCTGCGTGACCATGACCTGTATACTGGTATGAAGGACCTGAACGCTCGTGAAATCACTGCGTTCGATGAAGATGCTCCTATTTATGGTGTTGTCGACTATGTTGGCGTTTCTCACGCTGATGTTATGGGTGTTATGTACAGAGTTGGCGATAAGATTGCGGGTACTTTCCCTGCTGCTGGCGAAGGCACCAGAGTTAGAATGCTTGCTCTTGGTGACGAATTCTATCTCGGTAATGAAAACTTCTCTGGTAACCCCGCTGTAAGCTCTTTTGCTGCTCCTGAAAATGGTAAGACCACTTGGAAGGTTGCTGCTGCTGCAGCCGCTTCTGGTCTGTGCATTGAAATCGAAGACACCAGACCTCTGATTATGGGTCAGGTTAATGAGGGTTCCACTCTGTACAGATGCAGAGTTATTTCCCTGTAATTAACTTACAAAATATAAAAAGGAGGATTATATAAAATGAGAAAAATTTTTAACTACACCAAGTTCTCTGAAGAGCGCCTCAACACTCTTGTTGAGTCTTTCGGAGCACTGTGCGATGCCGTTATGAACGGCAAGGCTGATACTGCTGAATATAAAGAAGCTAACAGAGTTTTCAATGAGTCCTTCATGAGAGAATGCGCTTCCGCTATGCCCTCTTACAATGAAGACACTTTCACTCTGGAAGATATGAAGAACCCCATGGTTCACAAGAACCTGTTCTTACTGGAAAGATTTGACACCATTCTGGCTCAGGCAATCTCTCCTGTAGTCCCCACCGTTGTTGCTCAGGGTTATGAAAACCTGTATGATGTAACTCAGGTTGGTTATGGAGATAACGCAAAATATCACGTCGATAGCAACGAAATGTTCATCGTTAACGATGCTGCTGTTGGTATTCGTCGTGGTGGCGTCCTGACTCACTTTGATACTGAATATACTGTGACCGCTCATAAGAAAGAGGTCGCTTGCTACGTTGACTGGTATCATGTTGCAGCTTAAAAATATAAGTCCATTATATTGTAGGTTGGGTACATAGAAATATGTATATTAATATATCCATCTAATTGCTGGAAATTCTTAAAGCTGATTAAACTACAACATAACGATGAAATAAGCGTAAATGTGAATGTGACGAAAGTAGAAAAAATTAATCAGATAATTCATGGCGCAAGCCTAAAAATTAAGTTGTATATTGTTTTTAATTAAAAAATAATATATAATAAAATAGATAATCAGCAGCTAAGATTCGAATAGAATAAAGTTCAACGACTATCCTTTTAAGGAGTAGAGATGTTAGTCGTTAAAGCATCTCGAAATGGTGGACATCCGTAAAGGATGAAGATATAGTCTAGTCTCTTATGAAAGTAAGAGGGAATTTTTTATTCCAAATTACGTGTGACGGCGTTTAATCAGATACAAAAAATAATAAAAAGAAAGGAGTTACACATGGCAATTAAATTTGGTCAATTAATTGAATATCGTGGCTCCACAATTGATGCTTCATTGCTACCACACGGTTCTTCTAAAAAAGTAACATGTATTTGTGATAGCTGTGGTAAAGAAAAAATTAAAACAATTAAACAATATTATAATTGTGTTAACAAACATGGAAAATATTATTGTAAAGAGTGTTTTAATAAAAATAAAAAATTACTAGAAGAGAAAGCGGAGAAAACTAAACAGACATGTTTTATTAAATACGGAGAAGCCAATCCCATGAAAGATAAAGCCATTAAAGATAAATTAAAAAATACTTTAATTGAGAAATATGGGGTTGAATACACTGGACAAATTAAAGAAGGCAGAGAGAAACGTAAACAAACATGTTTAGAAAAATATGGAGTAGAGAACCCTGTTGTTTTAAGCGAGAATAATAATTGTCATAATAAACAGGCAAGGCAGAAAGCGGTTAATACTACTAGGAAGCTTCATGGTGGAATTGGTTTTGAAAAGAAAGAAAATAGAGAGAAAGCTAGAAAAGCGTTATTAGATTCTGGTAAAATTCCTACTTCTTCGCAACAGAAAAAAATATATAATCTTTTAAACGAAATATATCCTGATAATGAAGAATGTATATTAAATAAGCCCTTAAGCGAATTAGCCTTAGATATATCTTTAAAAATAAATGGAATTTTAATTGATATAGAGGTTGATGGTAAATATTGGCATCAAAATCCACAAAAAGACAGGGCTCGTGATGAAGTAGTTAAAGAATATAATTATAAAGTATTACGTATTAAATTTCAAAAAAATATTCCTTCTAAAGAGGAATTAAAAGAAGCTTTAGAAAAATTAATTCATTCCGACCACACTTATAATGAATTAATAGTATCTGATTATTAATAATTTAAATACAAACGGGTAAAATGGACTGGGGCCGTTTTGGCGTTAAGATTGGTGTGGCTTATGCTGCATACATCGAAGGCAAGGTTGTTAAGGCTATGGAATCCTGCATTACCTCTGGTGGTGCTTCTCAGGGCATTTCTGGTTATATTGCTAATGGCTTCTCTGATGCTAACTGGTTAACAGTTGCTCGTGACGTCAAACTTGCTAATGGCGGTTCCGAAGTTTATGCTCTGGGCACCAACATTGCTCTGGGCGAAGTTCTGCCTTCT
>JAFXRA010000363.1 GCA_017526725.1 Candidatus Rifleibacteriota bacterium | reverse complement strand
CGGCTGTAATAATAGCCACAACAACCAATGCGACAACGGAACCTAAAATAATACGCTGTGTTCTTGACAGCTTACTAATCGGTTCCCACAGTTGCCTGAGGTAATCGTTCATTTATCTGCACTCCCTATTTATGACTCCTATAGGATTGTTTGTATGTTTTTATCTAATTTTTTATAGGAGTTTTTGTGTATATATATTTATAGTACGCCAAACAAATCTTGTAAAGAGCTTAAGAAAAAAATAATGAAATTATTTTTTTCTTAGGGATTAGGTGTTAGGGAAAAGGGATAAGAGGATTGTTTAGTTCGCAAACTATCGAATAATAGAAATATTTCTTTAGCATACATACTTAAACAATTCCCTAATCTCTAATCTCTTTTGTCTAATCTCTAAAAGACCAAATAGGTCTTAAAAATCCAATTTATTATCAAACAATAAAAACAGTACAAAGACTAAGCGAACCTAAAAGTTCATTCTCATGATTTCTTTGTAGGCTTCAATAACCTTTCCACGAACTTCAATGGTAAGGTTCATAGCTGTTTTTGCTTTTTCTGCTGCTATCATAACATCGTGAAGATTTTCTACTCTGCCTAATACAGCATCTTGAGTAAGCTTGTCAGATTCTTTCCCAAGGGCGTCTACTTCACCAATAGCAGTTTCAAGCTTATCTAAAAAAGTTCCCCATTGCTCTTTAGCATTGGTAGTCGGTCTTCTTGGCTTGTCGCTAAGGACGCCATGTAATGGATGGTTTTCGTTTACTCGCATTTTGTTTGTCCCTTTTCTCTTTAATCTTTCGTTTTCTATCTTATGTCTTATATCTTAAATCTTGTATCTTTCCTCTTACTTCGTGCTTATATTCAAAGCAGCATTTGTAATGTCTTTGGCTGAGTTGATGCAGGTAACATTTGCTTCGTATGCACGTGTGGCGGTAATCATATCGACCATTTCGTGAACGATGTCAATGTTTGGTCTTCTTACGTATCCGTCTGCATCTGCATCTGGATGATTGGGGTCGTATTCCAGCTTGAAGGGTGTCATGTCGTCTAGAATTGCATTAACTCTGACTCCACGGCCTGGTTCCTGTGGATATATTCTATCCATGTATGCACGCTGTCCATAAGCATGACGTGCTTCAAATATAGCTAATTTTCTTCTGAATGGCCCACCGTCCTGTGTTCTGGTTGTGTTGACGTTAGCGATGTTGTTTGAAATAACATCCATGCGGAGACGTTCCGCAGTTAAACCACTGGAAGAAATATCAATACTTCTGAACATTGTCATCAGGCTCTACCTCCTCTGCTTATAACATCATTTAACTGTGCAAACATCTGAGCTAATCTGTTTGCATGAATCTGGTAAGTCATGGTGTTCTTGGCCAAATCGCTCATTTCAACATCGATATCAACATTATTTTTGTCGTTTCTCATAATGTGAATTCGGTCTTTGTGAGTTGTTGGTCCAATTTGCATGTAGTCTGTATTTCCTATGGGAATATGACGGTCATCTTCTCTGCGGCCGATAATGTCTACTTTGCCGTCGAAAACTTTAGCCATTTCGTCTTCAAAAGTAACAATCTGTCGTTTAAACAAGGGGGTATTGACGTTAGCTATATTATTGGAAATAACTGCCTGTCTTTTTGAAGCAACGTCCAAACCTTTAGAAAGCAGGTTAAAGGTTGCAGTTCCTGTAAGTCTTTCAAACATATCTTTTCTCCCTTGTTATATTTTCTTCTATAAGAATCGGCAGTTTTCTATTCATACTTTAATTTTTTTTAGATATCAGATATCAGATTTAAGATTTAAGATTTAAGATAATAAGTTCTAATAGTTCAAGGTTCTAAGAGTTCGAATTGTTTTCAATTCCTCACTCCTCACTCCTCACTCCTAATTCCTAATTCTCTTATCATCCTGCTCTTGGATGACAGTTTCTATACGTCTGCATAAGCTTTTCTTTGCTTATACGTGTATATATCTGGGTTGTGGAAAGACTTGCGTGCCCCAGCATTTCTTGCACAGCTCGGATGTCTGCACCGTTATTTAATAAGTGTGTAGCAAAACTATGCCTGAATTGATGCGGTGTTATGTTCATCATCATCGCAAGCTTTCGTGCATATTTGTCTACTAATCTGGCTATGCTTCTGGTAGTCAGAGGTGTTCCTAAATGGTTGAGAAAGATATGCTTTTCTTCACGCCATTCAGGCTTAGTAGAAAATCTATTGTTAATATATAAAGAGATGGCATTGCAGGATATTGGTGTGAGAGGTACAACTCTGTCTTTGCCCCCTTTGCCTTCTCTTACAGTTAAGAACTGAGCTTCGAGATTAATGTCTTCAGAAGTTAGATTTGCAACTTCTGATACACGTAAACCGCTGCCGTATAATAGTTCTAGAATAGCTTTGTCACGCATTCCAAGAAGATTAGACGTGTCCGGTGAATTAATCAGCATGTTTACATCATCTTGACTTAATGCTTTTGGCAGAGGTCTTTGTACCTTAGGGGAATCCATTAAATCAACAGGATTTTTATTTGCCAGACCATGACGAATTGCATACTTAAAAAGCCCTCTTAATGCTGATTGCCCTCTTCTCATGCTGGAAGAACAGAGTCCGCCCTTCCTTCTGCCAGCCCAAAAACCGCGAATCTGAGTGGGGGTTAAAGATTCTGCTTTGCTGATTTCAGTAATATTATTTGCCGACAACCATTTTTCAAAAAAATTAAGGTCATTCTGATAACCTCTGATTGTTTGCAAAGAAAGGTTGCGCTCTTTTTCTAAAGAAGCTAAATACTGCTCTATAAGCTCTTTTATAATCAAGATTCACTCCGTTTGTCAGAGAACAACTCTGCTACTTATTGTTAGATTTTAGGGCACCTAATATTAATAGCATATTGCTTTTTGACGTACAAGACCCTAAGAAAATATTTATATATTTTTTGGTGGTTATGATTGATGCGATTGTTTAGAGCCTGCAGATCTATGGAAAGTGGGACGAGGCTAAAGCCTCTGTGAGACGATTGCTGCCGCAATCTGTGAGACGGCTGTTTCACAGCCCGTGAGAATAGCATAACGAAAGTTCTAATTGTTCAAGTCGTTCAAATTGTTAAAACTATAGTTAGTAAGCTAAACAATTCGAACTATTCGTGGGGGAGCTTTGCTTGGCTTACTTCGATTAAACAATAAAAACAACATAATTGTTTTTACATAGTCGATTTGGTATAATTCATGAAATTTAAGAACCACTTCTCGGAGTTAATATGAAAAAAGTTGATTTTGAAAGAAATACAAGCGTTGTAACTCCCGATACTGCAGATATCATAAATGGTATTAAAAAGATCGTTCCGATATTCTGCATTGGAGCCATTGTCGTTGTAGCCTTAGCAGCTTTGTCATCCTGTTATTATACTGTTGAACCAGAAGAAAAGGCTGTCGTTTTAAGATTGGGTAAATATCAATCAATGGAAGACTCAGGTCTTCATTTTAAAATACCCTTTGGGATTGATACAATATTGAAGGTAAAAACTGAACGTATCTTCAAAGAAGAATTTGGTTTCAAAACCAGCAATACTTCTTCCGGCAGAACTACTTACGATAACAGAAGCCGATTAGATGAATCTTTAATGCTTACTGGTGATTTGAATGTAAGCGAAATAGAATGGATTGTTCAGTATAAAATAGAAGATCCTGTAAAGTTTTTATTTAATATTAAAGACCCGGTAGGAACTATTAGAGATATTTCTGAAGCTGTAACAAGAAAAATTATTGGTAATGCCAACGTAACTGATGTTTTAACAACTGAAAGAGCTAGTCTTGCAAATGCTATTCAATCAGAAATGCAGAAAAGTTTAAGAAAGTATGATATAGGCGTTAAAATCGAAACTTTTAAATTCCAGGATGTTAATCCTCCTCAAAAGGTTAAAGCAGCTTTCAATGCTGTTAACGAAGCTGAACAACAGAGAGAAAGCATGATTCAGAATGCCAAGGAACAATATAACAATCAGGTTCCAAAAGCCAGAGGTGAAGCTAAAAGTTCTATTCAAAAAGCTGAAGGTTATGCAATGGAAAGAGTTAATATAGCTCAGGGTGACGCAAACCGTTTCCTCGCTCTTTTAAATGAATATAAAAAATATCCTGATGTTACAAGAACAAGAATGTATTTGGAAACTATGGAAAGAATATATCCAAAAATGAAAGATATAATTATTGTAGATGGTGAAACTTCAAAATCTGGAATTACTCCTTTATTACCCTTAACAAGTTTTGAAGGAGGTATTAAATAATGAAATCCTGTCTATCTGTAGTTTTTGTTTTTTTACTTATTGGTGTTGTGATTGTTGCAAATGATGCTTACTTCGTTGTTTCAGAAGGGCAGAAAGCTATTGTTACTCGTTTTGGTGCACCTTCTGGTGATGTTAGAGGACCTGGCTTAAATTTCAAAACTCCATTTATAGAAGAAGCTCACTATTTTGATACTAGAATATTAAAATGGGATGGCGCTCCAAACCAGATTACAACTAAAGAAAAAAGATTTATCTGGGTTGACTGCACTGCACGCTGGAGAATTAAAGACCCGCTGCTTTTCTATAAAAGTGTTGGAAATGTAAGCAGTGCACAAAGCAAGTTGGATGATATTATAGATTCTGTTGTTCGTGATAGTATTTCTTCTAATTATCTAGTAGACCTTGTTAGAAGCAATGATTATAAAAAAGATCCTAATATGGATTCCAGCGAAGAAGCAGAATTGAGTGGACCTAGAAAGAATAGAGAAGAAATATTGGCTGAAATGCTCAATAATTCTAAAGACAGCGTTTTAACATACGGTATTGAATTGATTGATATTCAGATTAAGAGAATTAATTATATAGATAAAGTTCTTGAAAAGGTTTACGACCGTATGATTTCTGAAAGAAATAAAGTCGCTGCCCAATACCGTTCTGAAGGTGAAGGTCAGAAAGCTGAAATCTTAGGTGAAATGGAAAAAGAACTTAGGAAAATAACTTCTGAAGCAAGAATGAAGTCTGCTGAAATTATTGGTAAAGCTGATGCAGAAGCTGCTAGAATTTATTCTGAAGCTTATAGCAAAGACCCAGAATTTTATGCATTCTACAGGTCTTTGGAAAGCTTAGAAAAAACTTCTGTTAATCGTAATACTAAACTGGTTATATCTACAGACTCAGATTTATACAAATATTTAAAAAATGCTAGGCATTAAATAATGTAAGAAGAGAACAGCAATTAATTTAATTCTGCTCTCTTCTTTCGTTTATAAAAATGATAGGTTGTTCAGGGAGATAAATATATGGCAGCGGTCAGGAAAAAGATGCATTTTCCATTAAAAGTGGCTTTGCCAATGATTTGGAATTATATAAAAAGCAAATTAAAAGAACAAATTAAGGCTGTTGCTTTTATTATTATTTATCTTGTTGCTTTTAAACTTATTGTGTTGCAGTCTCCGCCAGAAAATGCAATTATGGTTGCTTTTGGTGTGGGTATGGTTGTTGTTGGCCTTGCGATGTTTCTGGAAGGCCTATTTTTAGGTTTAATGCCCTTGGGCGATAGAGTAGGGGTTCAGCTTCCACAGAAAACCAATATTATAGTAATTATGCTTTTTGGGCTTTTGCTTGGTTTTGGAGCGACTCTTGCTGAACCTTCGATTGCAACATTAAGATTAGCTGGTGAAGGCGTTACTCCTTGGGCTACTCCTCTTTTATATAGATTTTTGGAATTAGAGACCAATCTTTTGGTTTGGGCGGTAGGAGCAGAGGCGGGG
>JAFXRA010000362.1 GCA_017526725.1 Candidatus Rifleibacteriota bacterium | reverse complement strand
GCTATAGCATTAGAAAATGCCAGATTGTATCAAGAAATAAGGCAGATGTTCGAAGGATTTGTAAAAGCTTCTGTAGTGGCAATAGAAGCGAAAGACCCTGTCACACATGGTCATTCAGAAAGAGTAGCAGACTTAACTGTAGCGATGGCCGAAACAATCAACAAAATACAGGAAGGGCCCTTTGCAAAGGTTAATTTTAGTGAAAAAGATCTACTGCAAATCAGATATGCTTCATTACTTCACGATTTTGGAAAAGTCAGCGTAAACGAAGAAGTATTAACTAAGAGCAAGAAGCTATTCCCTTACGAATTAGAAAATCTGAAATCACGCTACAAATATATAAGAAAATCCATAGAATCAGATTATCACCAGGAATGTCTTGATTACATAGACAAGAACGGATTAGAAAAATACAATATAGCAAAACCCGAGTTAGACAAAGCTTTTCAAAACCGCTTACAGGAAATAGACGACACCGTCAATCTTCTCATTAAATCCAATGAACCTACAGTTTTAGAAGAAGGCTGTTCTAACAGAATAGCAGAACTCTCTAATTCAATATATAAAGATAAAGAAGGAAATGAAACTCCTTATTTAACCGAAAGAGAAACAACTGCTTTGTCTATAAAACGAGGTTCATTATCAGAATCAGAACGTTTAGAAATAGAATCTCATGTAAAACATTCATATGAATTTTTAGCAAGAATCCCTTGGACCAAAGATTTATCAAGAGTTCCTGAAATAGCCTATTCTCACCATGAAAAACTTAATGGAAAAGGCTATCCAAATCACCGATCTGAACAAGACATTCCTTTAGAATCTCAGATGATGGGAATTACAGATATATTCGATGCGCTTACAGCTCAAGACAGACCTTATAAGCCTGCATTACCGCTGCAGAAAGCATTGAGTATTCTTCATATGGATGCTAACAACAATGCATTAAACAAAGATCTGGTAGATCTTTTTGAAAAAGAAAAGATCTACAGTTGTCTGAAAGATAAGCCCATAGAGTAGAGCAAAAGAGCTTGAGAGCAGACGAGACTTCGTCTCTTAGAGCGGAAAGATAATATAGAGTTGAGAATTGAGAGAAAATTTCTAAAGACCCTCTTTATTAAAGAGGGATGTCAGGCCTTTAGAGCCTGACAGGGAGATTTTTAATATCAAAACAATCTTCGAACTCTTAATTGCTTCTCTAAAAAAACAGTGTTTTTGTGGTAATTATTGTTTGATAAAAAAAGCCTTGAAGTTTTAATTTCAAGGCTTTTTTATTTTGTACTTACGATAGAATATCAGAATCTAAATTCTAAGCCAACATAGGGGCCTTTATATTTAAGTTCAACATCGTTGCCATCGCCTTCAACATCGTAAACAACCTGACGATAGCCAACATCAAAGAATATATCCTGATTGCCGTCTTTATTGCTGAGCTTGTAAGAAAGAGAAACATCATAATCAGCATGTTCAGCATCATAATCTTTGATATTGTTAAGTTTCAAATAACGTAAATAACCTTTTAAATAAAGATTGTCGCCGAGGTAGGTTCCTGCTTCAACACCAATATATGGAACAGGTATGGTTTCTGATTTTGATTCATTAACAATATTAGCTGTTTCAACGCCATTTTCTATAAGATTACCATTGAGAGAGAATTCCATTTTAGAAGCCTTGATACCCAACAAACCAGCAACATAGCTTTTTTCACGGCCAGTTTCTTCAACTTTGTGAGAGAAGCGATATTTCCACAATAAATCATACATCGCATTGTTGATTTTAAAATTAGCATTGCCGCCGTATTCCTTACCGTTGAAAATCTTGGTCTGACCATTCATTAAAGCAAGATGACCATCCTGTTCAACTTTAACCCAATTGAATTCGAAAGAAGCTCTTCCACCTTTTCTGTAAGAGAGTTTAAAACCAGGAACTTTCTTTTTATCAATAGAAGTTTCACTTCCGAGGTCGATTTTACCTTCTGCATCTGTAACTGGATTATTTTTGTCTTTTGCAATCTTAACATGACCATCAAGTTCGGAATTCCAACCAAAAACTTCAACGCTCCATCTGTTATCAATCTTAGCTGTTCTATCTTTTGAAGATGCATCAGCAGCGGTAATAACATCGCTGTATTCTCTCTTTTCTTCTACAACATTGTTTTCAACATCAGATTTAGGAGCAGTAGCAACAACGATTTCTTCTTCGCCTTCACCTTCTTCATATTCTTCGGTTTCATCTTGTTCTTGTTCAGAAGCCATTATGATTTCAGTGCGGCTTTCTTCTGGCTGAGAAACGTAAGTAGTTGGTTCTTCGGTAACTTCCAATGCTGCCGGTTCTTCTTTTACTTCTTCTGTTTCTTTTACAGTTTCAATTTTATCTCTGTTTCTAATTTCAGAAAAAATAGCCCTGACTCTCTTCTGAAGAGGAGTCATTTCCTGCATTTCTTGACAATATGCTTGATTAGCAACAAATATTATAAAAGCAACTACTATAAGTTTCTTTAACATGTGATAAGTCCACCTCTGTTTATACACTTTAATCAGTTATTTCTATCATACATCAATAATTATTTCAAGTCCTTTTGAAAACTTACAAAGACAAAGCCTCGGACAGAAGAGACAAATAAGTATCTCTAGAAATTTCTATCGCTCCCAGATACTGGGTATGAGGATTAATAACCTGAGAGTCAAAAAGGGTAAAATCATTCTCAGCCAGATAATTCATTAAGAATTTCAGACAAAAGGTAGAAGCATTTGTTGCTTTATGAAACATTGATTCACCCGCAAAAAATCTTCGCAAAGCTATTCCGTAAACGCCACCCACAAGTTCGCCATCTAACCAGGCTTCACAGCTATGAGCCAGATTCAGGCGATGCATCTCGCAGTATGCTTCTATAAAATTGTCGTCTATCCAAGACTCTTCTCTGCCTTTTGCGGGAGCAGCACAGCCTGCTATTACCCCTCTGAAATCTTTATCAAAGGTAAAAGTCATCTTCGTATTTCTGTATGCCCGTTCCATTCTGGATGAAAGCTTAAATTCGGAAGGGATAAAAATAGCTCTAGGATTTGGAGACCACCAGGTCACATAGGGCTTAGAAGTCCAAGGGAATATACCTTGAGTGTAGGCAGCAATAAGCATATCCGGCTTCATGTCACCACCAACAGCAACTAATCCGTCATCATCTGCCGATCTAGGATCAGGAAATTCTATATTTCTGAAATTAATCATAACAATCTATTATATAAAAAATAATTGCAGATTGTAAGCTAATGTCGTAATATTTACTTACGGTTCTAACGATGGAGGAGTAGCGAAGAGGTCATAACGCGGCGCACTCGAAATGCGTTTACCAGCAATGGTACGCGGGTTCGAATCCCGCCTCCTCCGCTTTTTTTTATTGAGAAATAAGAAATCAGGTCCTAGAACTAGCAAAAAAAAGAGTCTGAAATAATATCAGACTCTTTTTTAGCTTTTTAAGAAAAGAATTTTTACTTTAATTCGTCGGCTAAGGCATCGAGTTGTTGTTCTACTTGTTCTGTTACAGAAGATTTAATAGTAACAGTAGTGTTGGTAAAACTAATCTTAGCACATTTTTCTAATTTAGCTTTCATGGCTTTTGCAGCAGTTGGTGCCCAACTTCCGTTTTCTATCAATCCAATAGTGCGGTTCTGGAAATTATGTTCTACCAAAGTATCGATGAAAACTCTCATAAATGGGAAGATTTCAGTATTATATGTAGTAGTAGCTAATACTATCTTACCGTATCTGAAGGCATCTTCAACAACTTCTGCCATATCGCCGCGGGCTAAATCATTCAAAGCAACTTTTGGGCAGCCTTTGTCAACCAGTTTCTGAGCAAGTATTTCAGCAGCTTTCTTGGTATTGCCGTAAACAGAGGTATAAGCAATCATTACGCCTTCTGATTCAACCCCATAAGAAGACCAGGTATTGTAAATGTCTAAATAATAACTAAGATTTTCAGCAAGAACTGGTCCGTGAAGAGGGCATATCTTCTGAATATCAAGATTTGCAGCCTTCTTAAGAAGAGCCTGAACCTGTACACCATATTTGCCAACAATTCCGAAGTAATAACGTCTGGCTTCACAAGCCCAGTCATCATCTTCTTCAGCATCAAGAGCACCGAATTTTCCAAAAGCGTCAGCAGAAAACAGAACTTTATCGAAAGAATCGTAAGAAAGGATTACTTCTGGCCAGTGAACCATAGGAGCAGTAATAAAAGTAAGTTCATGCTTACCAAGGCTAAGCTTTGCCCCTTCCCCTACAACCATTTTGTTTTCTGGGAAATCAGTCCCGTAGAAATTCTTCATTATATTAAAAGCCATCGCTGAAGCAACTATTTTGGCTTCTGGAAATTCTTTAATAAATTGGCTAATACAAGAAGAATGGTCAGGTTCCATATGCTGTACAACCAAATAATCGGGGTTCCTATTTCCCAAAGCTTCTTTTAAATTGTTCATCCATTCATGTGTGAAATTAGCGTCGGTAGTATCCATAACAGCAATCTTGTCGTCAAGAATAACATAGGAATTATATGCCATACCGTTAGGAACAATATATTGACCTTCAAAAAGGTCTAATTCATGATCGTTTACGCCTATATATTTAATTGAATCAGTAATATTCATTGATTATCCCTCCAGAACAATTTTCATAATTCTATTAGTTTTGATTAAAGAAATAAACTATTATTTTAAAAAATAATAAAAAAGCCAGGTCTTTGATAAAACCCGGCTTTTAGCTTTATTAGTCTATTTTACTTACTTTAAATTTCTTATCTGTTCAGCAATTCTCTGAGCTTTCAAAGAATCGCCGCTGTTTACTGCTTCGTAATATTCTTCAGTGAGACGCTGCTTCTTCTGATTAATTTCGGCTTCGGAAGCATCTGTATCGCCTGAAACTTCTACTGTTTTTGCAGAAGCTGAAGGTGCTGGAGCAATTACATCTTTCGGACCAACCATTTCTGAGGTTTCATCGCTTGAAGCACTTTCGTCAACCATATCAACCTTGCGGTTTTCTTTTAAGAAGCTGTCCATATACTTGTTAAGCTGCTTATCGAAAGCTTTTTCTCCGAAAACTGCACTGGCGCCAACCATATCGGCATAAAAATCTTCCCAGCATCGACCGCCATTCGGGTTAAGGAAACTGCTGTCGATAAGTTCTTTTATTCCGCCTACTGCCAAGGTTACACCATATGCAAATACGGAAGAACCAAACAGACTCTTGATATGAAGAGCTAATTCTGCAGACTTCTTAACATGCAAAGCCTTGTCATCCTGAAAATCGTCTCTTGTAATAAGTTCACCGTTGTGTTCCCTATTCAGGTTGTCAATAGAACTCTGGGTATAATCAAACATTCTGTCGAAAGTCTTCTTCCAAAATATTACAGGAACAGAACTAAGGAAATTCATGTTAAATGAATCCTGAAGAACAGAACGAGCTTTACTTAACAAAGAAGTATTTTCTTTTTTTGTTTCTTCTGCCTTTTGGGTTTCTGAATCTGACTTAGTAAATTTTGCTTTAACTTTACTAAATGCAGTATCTACCTTTTCATGAATTTTAGAAACGGCATTAGAAACTTTGTCAAATAGTGCACCAGCATTTGATTGTGTAGGTACACAGGTTAACAGTAATAAAACAGTAAGTAAAATTGTTAATTTCTTTTTCATAGTAGAATAATTATAATGATTTTTAATAAAAATAGTAACCCCTAACAAGAAAATAATAAGGGGAAAATAAAGAATAAAAACTAGCTAAAAGTCATAAAAAATATGGTATAATTTAGCATCATTATATTATGTGAGGTTAAATTATGGGATTAGTATTACAACTTCTAGTAAGTTCTCTTGTTATGTTAGCATTATCAAAATTACTTCCAGGCTTTGAAATTAAAGATTTTAAGACATCAATATTAGTTGCTCTCATATTTGGTATACTTATGGTTTTCAGTGGATTATTGGTTTCACCCCTTTCTTTCTTAACAAACGGAATAGCTTCTTTATTGAGTGGTATTCCTGTTTTAGGAGCTGTAGCCAATATAGGTGCAAGAGTCCTTCTTTTCCTCATTAATTTCATCGTTGGTTCTATTATGCTCTGCATTACAGACAAGTTCCTCACTGGTTTTAAGATGAGATCTTTTGCAGTAGGCATTGTAGCAGCATTTCTTATTGCTTTAATCAATGGATTCCTGCCACTATTCTAATCTAGAAAAAATCAGAAACTAAAAAGCTGCAATTTATTTGCAGCTTTTTTCATATAATAATTATGGAAATAGATTACCAAAGCTGTTTAAACGAAATTTACGAAGAAACAAAAGGTCTTTTGGGCAAGGGAAAAGTTGCTGATTATATACCTGCTCTTGCGGAAGTAGACCCAAACCAATATGGTATCTGCGTACATACGCTGGAAGGTCAGACTTTCTATGTAGGAGACGCCAAAACTCCTTTTTCTATTCAGAGTATTTCAAAAGTTTTCATTTTATCTATGGTGTTCGCTGCTCTTGGAGACAGTATTTGGAGCAGAATGGGAAGAGAGCCTTCCGGCAGTTCTTTTAATTCTTTGGTTTTGCTTGAAACTGAAAATGGTAAACCAAGAAACCCATTTATTAATGCAGGTGCTTTGGTTACAACAGACTGTCTGTTAAGCATTTCAAAGAATCCTTTAAAAGACATTCTTAATTATGTAAGAAACTTAGCCAATAATAAATACATCAATTACGATTCGGTTGTTGCCAATTCAGAAATGGAAACAAATTTCAGAAATGCTGCTCTGCTGAATTTCATGAAGAGTTTCGACAACATAAACAATGATGTCAACGAAGTTTTAAACACTTATTGTCATCAATGCGCGCTTATGATGAGTTGTGAAGATATAGCCAAGTCTTTTTCATATTTGGCTAACGGCGGAGTTAACCCTTTTAACAACAAAAGATTATTGACTTTAAGCCAGACAAAGCGTCTGAATGCTTTAATGCAGACCTGCGGTCTATATGATGAATCAGGGGAATTTGCATTCTGTACCGGACTGCCAGGCAAAAGCGGTGTAGGTGGCGGAATTGTAGCCATTATACCAAAACTTCTAACAATCTGTGTCTGGTCTCCTGAACTCAACAAGCACGGTAATTCGCTGATTGGGATGAAAGCTCTTGAGCTTTTTACTACTAAGACAGGAATTTCTATATTTTAGAGCTTAGAGCGATAGAGCTTAGAGATAAGACCCCTTTCGTCTGCCTTACGGCAGCCACTTCCCCCAACAGCTTCGCTTTTGGGGAAGGTCTTCTAGATGCTGCCCCACAAAAAGTGGGGAAGCTGGATTTGGCGAAGCCAAAGACTGAAGGGGCTGATTGCGGAGCAATCGGTGACTGGGGGATTTTTGATGTGTAGACTTCTCTTATATCTAAAATAAAAAAGCTTGGGAAGAACCCAAGCTTTTTTATTTTTTAAACCATTTCTTTGAGGGCTAGGTTTATAATCTTCATACCTTCGCGAATTTCCTGCTTTCGGTATTCTTTAACCCAATCTCTAAGCTTTTCATACTTAGAGGTTTCTGTAACAACCAAGAAAGTGGTATTATCGCCAGGCCAGATATCGTTGCCAAACTTTTTGCCACCACCTTCGCCAGAACCATTAACCAAAGGAATCTGAGTAAAGTTGTGTATTTCTAATTTTTTGAATTGCAGCATAACATCAGCACCCATCGTTGCACTGCATACTATAAAGAAGAATTCCATTATCTTTTCTCCATTATCAAGCTTTTTTCACAGCATATTCTTCTGCAGATTTATAACCATCTCTCTGGTCTTCAGGAACCAGCCATCTCTGCAATAAGCTGTAAACTACAGGCATCATTGTCATAGTCATACAGGTTGAAACAGTAAGACCACCAATAACAGTCCAAGCAATTGGTATCCACATTTCAGCACCGTCACCAGTAGATATAGCCATAGGAATCATACCTAAGACAGTAGTGGTTGTTGTAGAAAGAACTGGTCTAAGTCTGCTTCTGCCAGCTTCAACCAAAGCTTCATTTGTTTTATAACCACGAGCTATCAATATATTCACATAGCTTATCAAAACTATACCATTATTAACAACGATACCTACAAGAATCAAACCGCCAAGCAAAGAAACAACTGATAAGCGGCTTCCTGCAATAATCAGCATTACGATTGCACCGATAAAACCGAATGGAATACTGAATGCAATAATAAATGGAGCAAGCAGCGATTCAAACTGTGATGCCATAACCATGTAAACAAGCATTATACCAAGCAAACCTGCTTCGATAAGCAATAAGAAAGATTCTTTTCTATCTTTTTCATC
>JAFXRA010000361.1 GCA_017526725.1 Candidatus Rifleibacteriota bacterium | reverse complement strand
GTTGGCAAATCTTCTACTGGGAAATATCCTCTATTAGCTAATGCTGAGTAAACGCCAGGAGCTGTATGACCTTTGGAAAGAACAAATCTGTCTCTGTTTGGGTCTTTGGGGTTCTTGGGGTCTATTCGCATTTCTTTGAAATACAAATATGTAAACATATCAGCAGCAGACAAGCTTCCGCCTGGATGACCTGCTTTAGCTCCGTGTACACTGGTAAGAATACCTTCACGGATTTTAATAGCTGTCAACTGAAGTTCTTTTTTTTCAGCAGAATTCATTAAAATCATTCCCTCCAATTTTGTTGAACTTTTAAAACTACTATCTAATAGCTTTAAACAAATTAGAGGGTATAGTCAATATTTTTCTTTTAGTTACTTGGGCTTTCTATCTCAAAAATAACTTTCTTTACTTTCTTCGGGCAGATCATTAGCTCTGGAACTTTTGGAATAACAGTATAAATGATTAAAACAATTCCCCAAATAATAAGTTTTGTATGTTCTAATTCAGGATTTGGTTCTAAAACAGTAAATTGATCTATAATATGTTTTAATAGTAAAGTAGGGATACAGATTCTTATCATTATTGCCGATGCAGCTGGAATCAACGAATTGTAGAAGCATTCTTCATTATTGTGAATCAAAGGGGTAAGCTGGTCTATTGTTCTTAGAGGAATGTTGTAATAAAGTCTTGACCAGAATGCAAAACTCTGAAAGGAATCTTTGTTGGCTTCAAGTTTTTTCTTTAATTCTTCAGGGATTACTGCTGGAGTTGATTTGTAAGATTGCCACATAGCCAGCAAACTGGCTGTGAACTGGCAAATTATAGCTATAATATAGGCAAAAGTACAATTCTTAAGCAACATTAAAGGTAAAACAACACAAACTGATGGTAGACCGGCATACATTATTCCGATACTAACTAAAACAATCAGGGCGTATATCCAAATTGGAAGATTTTCAAACAAAATTTGGAATCGGCCTAAAAAAACTTTTATGCCTGTCTGACTAAAAATAATTTCATTCCGGAAAAAAAGTATAATTAATGCTATAAGCATTAATCCAACGATAAAAGAAAGCCATCTGATTTTGATTTGATTAGAGTATTTCCACATTATGAAAATGAAAATATATAAAGAATCGTACAAAATGCAATGAAAATATTGTTTATATATTTTTTTTATGTTATTAAATAAGATAACATTCTTGTGGAGAATTTATAAATGGCAGAAGAATTTACTCTTACCCATCACCTTGATGGAGAAGTCTTAGTTATTAGAACCAATGGTTATCTCAATGACCTAGGTGCAGAAAAAGTTGACGAACTTTGTACCGAACATTTGGAAAAATCTATTAACAAGATTGTTATAAACTTAGAAAAATCACCATTAATCAACTCAATAGGCATATCTATTTTAATTGGTGTTATTGAAGCTATTGAAGAAGCAGAAGGTTCATTAGCATTTACTAATCTGACCCCAACCAACAGAAAAACATTTGAAATGATGGGGTTGTTAGAATTCGCTCAGTCTTTTGACAAAGAAGAAGAAGCAGTAGCAAAATTCAAAGGTTAAGACTAAATGTCAGAATCAGATAATAATACACAGCAACAAGTCCTAAGATACGAATATGTTCTTGGAGCATTAAGCGATATTGGTGATGAACTATGTCGTGTTACAAGCTTTGATGCCCAATTAAAGTCTTTATTGCATCTTTTGTTGGGAACATTAGGGGTTCGTAAAGGCGGTATCTTTTTATTTGATACTTTGAATAAGACAATCTCTTTGCGCTGTGCTTGGAAATTAGCTGTTAAAGCTCTTGATCTCAATTTAACTTCTGAAGAGTTGGCAGCACTTGATTCTGATTCCGATGAATTAACATACAGATTAGATGATTTTAAGCATTTGCCTAAGCTTTTTGAATATTTTAAGACCGATAATTTAGGTTCATTATCTGTTTTAAAAGTTAGAGGCAAACTTATAGGTCTTATTGTTATTGGTAATAAACTAAAAGAAACTCCGTTATCTGATAAAGAACTTAGCTTTTTTAAGACTCTATCACGCAATATTTCTGTAGCAATTAATAATTTCCTGTTGCTGTCTGAACTGAGAGAAGCAAATGTCAGACTTGATGAAAAAATACAAGAAGTCAGTATTCTTTATCAGGCTTCTCAGATGATATCTTCAGAACTTCAGCTTCAGGCACTCTTAGATATGGCTATGAATGCTATAGCTGAAATTACTGAAATAGAACGTGGTTCGACATGGCTTTTGAACGAAGAAAACGGAACCTTTAATCTTATGAGTCACTTAGGTGATGCATCTATGTTGACTCATAATCTTACATCTGATGACTCCAATGTAATTTCAAAGATTGAAGAAACTAAAGAACCGGTTGAATATGAAGCCGGAAGAAATGAAACCTTAGAGTTATCTGAAAAAGATAAATCAATTTTTGGAACTTCATTTGTTGTTGTTCCAATACTTAGTCAGGGTGAATTCCTGGGAATGGTTCACCTTTGTGCTTCAGACAATCTTGAACGATTTACGGCTAGAGATATTCGTTTAATCAAAGTTTTTGCAATACAATTAGGTGCAGCTGTTAAGAATGCCCAATTATATGAACAGGCTATTACTGATGGTATGACAAAATTGTATCTGCATAGATACTTTAAGCAGAGACTTGCTGATGAAATTAAACGGGCTGCACGCTTTAAACGCAAGATAGCCATGATTATGGTCGATATAGATCATTTTAAGAATTTGAACGACACTTATGGTCACCAGACAGGTGATGAAGTTTTAAAACGTGTTGCCTCAATACTTAGAAGAGCAGTAAGGACCCACGATTTGCCAGCTAGATACGGTGGTGAAGAATTTGCTCTTGTATTGCCTGAAACAGATATGATTGGCGCTGTTGCTGTAGCTGAACGGATTAGACGTTCTATAGAAAATGAAGTAATTGAATTCGGTGGTTATGTTATTAAAAAGACCGCAAGCTTCGGTGTTTCTGTTTTCCCTGATTGTGCAGACGATATGGATTCACTGATTAAAGCTGCTGACGTTGCGCTATACTGGTCTAAAGAACATGGCCGCAATCAGGTTACTGCAGCACCTGCAAAAGAAGGCTTTAAGGAATAAGATTTTATTATACTATATAGTTCCTTTTTTTAGAGCCTCTCTTAATAATGGGTGTAAAGATTAGCTTAATTCTACCGTAATAACAGTAATATCGTCGTGTTGCTTTGTACCTTCAGAAAAATCTTTCAGTATTGAATTTACCAAAGTGTTTGCAGGGTCGCTTTTTGCGCTTCTAGGCTTTTGTAAAAACTTCTTAAGACCGCTTTCTCCAAACTCTTCTTCGTTTATATTTCTTGATTCTGTGACCCCATCAGTGTACATAACCAGCATATCTTTTTTCTTCAGTTTGAAACTGATTGCTTCATATTTATAGTCTTCCATAATACCTAATGGCAGGCCTTTGCTGTTTTTAATAGATAAAGAGAAATCTCTTCCATAGTTTGAGGCAATAAAGGCCGGATTATGACCAGCGCTTGATAATTCAACTTCTCCGGTTTCGGCATTGATAATTATGTACATAGCCGTAATGAACTTGTCGCTTGTAATATTGCCTGAAATGATATTATTGGCTTTAAAGAGCACTTCGCTGGCAGACATTTCCGATAAATTCATAGTTGATAGGGTGGTTTTAAAAACAGTCATCAGCATTGCACCGGTAACGTTTTTCCCTGAAGCGTCTGCAATTACAATACCTATTTTGTCTTTTCCCAATTTAAAGAAATCGTAATAGTCGCCGCCAACTTCTGCGGCTGGTTTCCATGCTTTGCATATTTTTAAACCGCTAATTTTAGGTACACGCTTGGGAAGCAGATTTTCTTGTATTTCTTGAGCAACCATCAACTGGTCGTCCATAAGTTTCTTTTCATCGTGATCTTTTAGCAGCGAAGCTGTTTCAATAATAAAAGCTATGTGCCCAGCAATAATCTGAATGAAGAATATTTCCTGCCAAGACAGCTTTATATCAGGATTCTGGAAGTAAACGAAGAGCAAACCATAGTCTTTTGTGGCTTGTTCATCTTCTCTGCCTGGAACTTTCAATAATTCTACTTTTAAACTTCCATCTAATCCTAGTTCATATTTTCTGTTTTTCAGGATAGGATTGTCACAAATCTTTTGTGGAGCATATTCTGCCTGGAAAAACTTATTCTGCAGACTTGAAATATTAGGGGAAGTCGCTTCATTGTTTTCGTAATACCAGCCGCTGAGGCCTTCTTCTTTTGGTATTATTTCTACCGAGCCAGGTCCTT
>JAFXRA010000360.1 GCA_017526725.1 Candidatus Rifleibacteriota bacterium | reverse complement strand
GGAAGAGGCCCTTCGTGTATATAGCCACAGACAGGGCATCGCCAGAGTTCTAGGTTTTCAGAGGACTCAGGAATCTGTTCTTCTGTATAAGAAATATTCTGATTAATTAAAACTGGTTCTTTAATATTCTTAAAACATTCGTCGATATCTTTTATGATTTGCGGGTCTAATTGCCCTTCATTAGCCATTTTGGTAAGAATTCCAACAGCGACACTGTGTTCCAGGCCCTTCTTGTAAGGTCTTTCTTCTACAAGAGCCTGATAAATATCTATGCAGGCCATGAGTCTTTCGTTTTTATTTAGTTGGTTAGCTGTGTAGCCAAATGGATAGCCGGTTCCATCAAGCTTTTCGTGGTGAAGGGAAGCGATTCTTTTAATTTCATCTAAACCGCTGATATCATCTAAAAGCTTATAGGAACCCATTGCGTGATTTTGTATTTCTTTATACTCATCGCTGTTAAGTTTGCCAGGTTTTTCAAGTATGTCATTACTGATCATTAGCTTGCCAATATCGTGTAAGGCGCCGGCAATATAGAGTTTCTGACATTCATTCTGGCTGTAGCCATAATATTCGGCCATGATTTTGGCTTTATCTGCAACTCCTAGAGAATGACGCCAGGTAAAGTGGGATTTATAGTCTGTTATATCTGCGAAAATAGAACAAAGGTCTATCATTGCTTCGTTGGATATTTCTTCTTCTTTGTCAGGAATACAACTGTGTAGATATTCTAGAACAGAATCGCCTGAGATTTGTTGCAGAAAACTTAAATCAATAACTTCAAAGAACGTTTTGCTACATTCTTTGTCTATTATTGTACCCGTATTTTCTTTTACCCATTTGCAAATAGAATTGTATTTATTCTGGTCTGTTTTTTCAGAAAGATTCCAGTTGACATCCAAGACATCGGCCAAGTGAATAAGTCTAGCGGTTATCGGGGTTTCGTTAGCCTTTTTCCCATAAGCCCCATTACCATCTGCTGTTTCGTGGTGATAAAGCACGGCATTTTCTATTAAGTGATAGAAGGGGAGCTTGGAGACAATTGTTTCACCTGTTTTGCAGTGTAGGCCCATGTCTCGTTCTTCGGCGCGTTCTTTCCCATTTGGCTGTTCATCATGGAAATATTCGTTTAAAGCGCAGTCGTGAAGAAGAGCTGCATGAGTTAATGCGAAAGTCTCTTTATTACTAAGATTTACGGCTTTAGCTAAGCGGTTTGCTATGGAAGCTACTCGCTGCCCATGGTATGGAGCGACGTTAAGTATTTCTTTTTCAACAAAATCCAAAGCTATAGTTAAAGAATCAAGAAATTTTGTTAAACCTATTCGCATAGTATAAAACCGCTTTTCAATTGAAGTTTGTTATGATGTTGTAATTATAAGAAAAATACAAAAGTTCTTCAAGATAATATTAAAAATAATGACAGTCGCTTGCTCTGTGCCGTCTACCCATTGTCATAAACGTATAGCTTTCAGGGCTAAAGCCCATACGCTATACTTTTTATGACAAATGTGTAGACTTCTGTCATCTCTCAATTCCTTTAAAAGCGGACAGTTGCTTGTTCAACATTTTTCTAGTGATACGCTTCGCTGTGGGACACTTCGTTGTGATACGATTGCTGTCGCAATCTGTGGTAATTGTTCGAATAGTTCTAGGTTCGAATTGTTTAGCTTATTAATAAAAGAAAAAGTTTGCATTAGCTCTGATTATTGATGTCTTAGTCTTGACACTTGTGAAAAATATAAGTAGAATTTAATGTACACAATCGCTAAAGGTGGCAAAAATGAGAATCAATAAGCTTTTAAAAATAAGTGCCATGATGGCTTTCGTTTTCATGCTGAATCAGCCGGGGTATGCAAAGTCCTCTGCTCAGGAAGCATATGATAAGTATATTAGTTCATATCAGGCTTATCAGGATGCAATAACTTCAAAAAAATCCAATGAAGAAATTCAAGCTGCTTTTAAGGAATATGAAGCAGCTAAACAGAACTATACTGTTTCTGTCGGTGATAAGTCCGTTAAATCTCTTGATTACGAAACTTCTGCAGCCTCTCCTGCAACAACAAGTTCTACAGACAGCAGTTTGAATACTGTTGGTATCCCATCAGAAGTTCCAGCAAAATCTGTTATAGATAAGAAGAACGATATCCAAAGAGCAACTGATGATTTGTATAACAAATTAGATAAAGATGTTCAGCCTTTGGTTGACGAACTTCGCGATACACAGGATAAAAAGAGAGCTCAGGAAATAGTTAAGACTCTTGAAGAAAAGATTGAAACTTCAAAAGATGAAGATACTGCCAACTACATGAAATATGAAGTTGCTACCGCACTAGACAGACTTTCTATTGATGATAAGAAATCTCAAAAGCTTTTAAATGAACTCATTGCCACCAAAAAAACTCGATTTGTAAATTTAGCTAAACTCAACATGAACTACAGAAATGCTAAGCTTAAGAAAATTGCTTGGCAGAATGATTTAGGGAATAAAGTTGCTGAACTTAACAACACAAAAGCTAGTTTTAAGAATGCCAGCTGGCTTGCTTTCCCAGTTAAAATAGTAAGAGGCGTAAAGTCAGTTGTAGCAAATGTAAAATTTACTTCTGATGAAGCTGATTACGAAGACTATATGGTTCAGTATGAAGCTATTCAGGCTAACTTTATAACTAATGTCGAAGCCGTTTTTAATGAATGGCAGGCTAAGATTGCTGATCCAGAAGAAACTGCTGACATCAGACTTATTTATGGCAACTACGATGCTTGGTATGCTAGATGGAATCTTCTGAGCCAGGCTCATAAATCAATTGATGTTCAATATTTCATTATAGAAAAAGACTGTTTTGGTTTAAGCCTTCTTGGTAAACTCCTTGAAAAAGCAAAAGCTGGTGTAAAGATTCGCTTGATGGTTGATACACGCGGTTCTAATAAATTGAGCATTCTTACTCGTGGCTATCTTGTTGAATTGGCTAAGAATTCCAATGTTGAAGTCAGAATTTATAACCCGATAACTTCAAATGTTCTTAATATTTTCACCGATGCACGTAAGGTTGAATCAAGCAATCACGACAAAATCATGATTGTTGACGGCGAAAGATGTATTATGGGCGGTAGAAACATTGCCAATACTTATCTTGTAGATAACGTAGACATGTATGATGCATGGAGAGACTGCGACGTTGTTATCGACAGCGAAAAGATCTGCTCTCAGTTGAAACTCGCTTTTGATGAAGAATTTGAAAGCATGAAGAGCTATACTGCAGATAGTTCATTCCTTGGTTTATTCACCAGTGGTTACAGCACAAAACTGCTTGCAGCCCGTGCTTGTATGGAAAACTACCTTATAAGCGGTGATTTATTGAGCGCTGATGGCGAATACAAGAAAGCCTCTTCTACAGTAAAGAAAGTTAATAAAGAATTAGGCAAGTATATTCACATGAGCGGCTACAATTCTTTTGCTCTTCTTGATTATGCTCACAGATGTTCTGCCCATGTTCTTGATAACCATTCATTAACAGGCAACCGCAAAGATATTACAGAAAATATCGTAAAATATATTGACGGCAGCAGAACAGAAATCATCATTCAGAATCCGTATTTCGCTCTTACAGAAAGAGCTGAAGCAGCTTTGAAACGTGCTGCAAAACGCGGTATTCCGATATATGTTCACAGCAACAGCGAAAGATCTTCTGACAGTGCTCCAACTGAAGCATATGTTTTAAGAGAATGGAAGAACATGCTGACCGAAATGCCTACTATGCGTTTCTTCGCAAGAAATGCTGATGGACAGCTTCATGGCAAGACTTTCAATTTTGACGGAAAAGTTTCTGTTGTAGGAAGCTACAATTTCGATGCTCTGAGTGAAAAAGTTAACTCAGAAGTTGCAGTAGCAATCAAGTCTCCTGAATTCTCAAGAGAATTGCGCGAATGCCAGATGGAAGACATCGAAATGGCTGTTGAATATAAAATGGCTTCTGAAGGTCAGGAAGAATTCGCTCCAGATGATGTAGATAAAGCTAAGAACAAAACTCTAATCAAAGTTTTGACTCACTTTAAGTTCTTAGACCCAATGTTCTAAAAAAAAGACAAAAAAGCACCTCTTTAATGTATAATTGTTAAAGAGGTGTTTTTTTTTATGACATTTGGTTTATATCTGATATTATTCTGTTTTTTAATATTTATTTGTGCTTTTCTTTTTGATCGCTATAAAAAAGAGAAAAGAAAAGAATATATTTATAATTTTATTGTAATTATTACTATTTGCGGAATTCTCTTTGCTATGGCTATTCCAAATTCTTTCCATAACAACTCGAATAAATATTTAGATTTCTGTTATAAGGCTCAAAGGATTTTAGTAAATGCAATTGATATATATAACATTGACAACAAAGATAATTTGTTCCCACAAAACTGTAATAATAGCGAAATAGAAAAGTATCAAAAAGAATTACTATTAAAGAATAAATATTTGAAGGAACAGGTTTATCCAACAAGATACTGTTCTTTTGAAATTAAAGATTCTGAATTATTTTGTATAGAGCATGGCAGTTGTGATCCAAATTCTAAGTATTATACAAAAGGGTCTCCGGTTAAAGGCTATGAAAACTTTACCAAAGATAACGATTCATTTAGAGCACAGATAACAAAAATGAACGAGAAAGAAAAAGAAAGGTATTATTCTTTAATTGTAGCTTTTGTTGGATTAGTTGTAGCGCTGAAGTATTTTATTTTTGTTTTAAAGTAAATAGCAATTTGTTTGTCTCTATTGACAACTCTTGCTAATAGGCTTTAACATTTTAAAAGAACTACTGCTTTAAATTAGTAGGAAAAAACAAAAAAATAAGGACAAACAAAATGACCAAACGCGAAAAGTTTCTTTCTGTACTTGTTATTTTCTTTATGTTTACGTCTATTTTACAGACTGTAGACGGCGGTTTATTTAATTTTAAGAACTTAAATACCAAAACATTAAAAGAAGATGCTAAGGCCTTATTAAAAGGTATAGGTATAGTTGCTCTTATTAAACAATTTGGACCTGCATTGAATGATGCAGCAAATAAAGCTTTAAATGACAAATCAGTTCCAAATGTTGAAGCAACTAAGGTTGTTCCGATTCTTACTGTAGGGCAGGGTTTGGATGCAGGTGCCTGCCAGATTACTGGACCAAAAGACAAGGTTGATCAGGTTCAGATGGTTTATGCGGTTGAATCTACCTTAGATAAAGGTGAAAAATTTTATATTCAGGGCTTGGTTCCATCTACTTCTGTGAATCCGGCAAAGATAGACCGTGTTTATGGCGTTGGCGTTGTATCAATGATTACCTATAAGACTACTAAGTCTGATAAGAAATAAGAAATAAGATATAAGATTTAAGACCATGAATGGAGACACAAGAACATAAAGTTGAAAGCGTTACGCTTTGCTGTGAGACGCTTCGCCGTGAGACGATTGCTGTTGCAATCTGTGGTAGTTGTTTATAATCGTTCGAAGAGTTCAATGTTCAAAAAAATCGAATGGTTTTGCTTAGTCTTCTATCTTATGTCTTATATCTTAATATCTTAATAAATAAAGGAATGAAAATATGAAGATTTCTTTTCATGGGGCAGCAGGCTGTGTTACCGGTTCCTGTTATCTTGTTGAAGCCGCGGGTTCAAAGTTTCTGGTAGACTGCGGAATGTTTCAAGGTAATAAAACCTTAAAAGAAAACAACTATAAAGAATTTGCTTTCGATCCTGCTTCTGTTGATTTCGTTCTTATAACCCATGCTCATATAGATCATACCGGTTTATTGCCAAAGCTGGTTAAAAAAGGCTTTCATGGAATGATTTATGCTACCAATCCCACAGTTGATTTGCTTAAATATTTGCTACCTGATTCTGCACGAATACAGGAAGTCGAAGTCTTTCAACTGAACAAGCGCAACGAACGTAAGGGTATTCCGCCGGTTACGCCTATTTATGATGAAATTGATGCAGATAATACCATCGGTTTATTGCGTGGCATAGAGCGCTATAGAGCCTTTGCGCCGGCAAAGAATATCGACGTCACTTTCCATAACGCAGGGCACGTATTAGGTTCTTCTTTTATAGAAATAAACATAAAAGAGGGCAATGAAACAAGAAAGATAGTCTTTTCTGGAGACTTAGGCGAAGATGATCACCCGATTATCAATGATCCTGACCGAATAAAATCTATGGATTTTCTGCTCATAGAATCTACTTATGGTGACAGAAACAGAGAAATTGTCTCCAAAGAACAGCGTTTGAACAGAATTGCTGAAGTTTTTGCTGATGCAGAAAAACGTGGTGGAAAAATTATTATTCCAGCTTTCTCTTTAGAAAGAACTCAGGATTTGCTTCACGATATTCTTATTCTTAAAAAACGTAATAAAATATCTAGAATTCCTGTCTATGTTGATTCCCCACTTGCAAAGGAAATTACACAGGTATTCTTGAAATACCCTGATATGTATGACGAAGATGCTACAAACGTCATGAAGCAGATGGGCGGTTTGTTTGATCATCCAGATTTTCATTTTACAAATTCCGTAGATGAATCTAAGCTTCTTAACGAAAAGGATAATATTGTCATAATGTCAGCTAGCGGTATGTGCGATGCTGGGCGTATCAAACATCATTTGAAACATAATCTCTGGGACCCGAAGAATACGGTAGTTTTTGTAGGTTATCAGGCTGAAGGCACGCTTGGACGCTTAATTAGTGAAGGCGCAAAGAAAGTCAGAATTTTTGGCGAAGAAATTAACGTCGGTGCTAAGATTGAATCTATTTACGGTTATAGCGGTCATGCTGATCAGAATGGCTTGATGAAGTGGCTTAAAGCTGTAGAAGAAGAACCTCGAAATATATTTGTAACTCATGGTGAGCCTGAATCTTCAGAAGCTTTAGTTAAGCTGATTAAGGAAGAACGCGGCTTTAAGGCAATTGCACCCAAAATGGGTGAAGAATACGACCTTCTTCAGTTTGTTAAAGTTGGCGATGTTGAGCTTAGCAAGAAGCCTGAAAAGGTTAAATATGTTCTTGTTCGCTCCTCTGCACCTGCTTATTCATCACTTACACGTGACTCACACAATCTTAAGGCAGAACTTCTCATTAAGATCAATGAGCTTATGGAAAACTGCAAAGATGAGTCTGAACGCTGTGCCAAGCTGCAAAATCTGCTGAATCTGCTTTGATGAAAATAAATTATCTTGAATTTTTGTAAATAATCGTTTATTCTTGCTAACAGCATTTTAAACGAGACATAAGGAGTCCTAAAATGATTAATCCTGCAACTTTAACAGACGAACAAGTCGTTGAACTTAGAAATAAAAAAATAGAATTGAACAGAAAATCACGCCGTTCTACTGGTATGATCATGGCATGTGCCGGAAAAGGGCAGGGGTTGCTTGAATGCAGAACTATCGAAGGAACTTGTCCTGATTATAATATTTGCCGCGGTATTGAAGAAAAGAAATAAGTCTGTTTAAACAATAAAGCCATAGATTCATAAGAACTATGGCTTTATTTTGTTTAGAGGGTTTATGAAAAAGAAGTTTTTAGGCTTTTTTATTCATGATAGAGATGGGTTAGACTGCTCCTTTTTTCCATCGCTTCTGGCAAGGCTTTGTATACATCCATCACTGTCATGATTGGGATAGAAATCAGGATTTCGCTTCTTAAGATTCCGCCTATGGCGTAGAATCTTACAACTGGTATTTTCCCTGGAATTACAAGTCTATCAGAAGGTTTGGCTTTTTTGAATCTTACATTTTCCGGAATCATATCTCGTTTAACAGTTTCATTTGTAAAAATAGCGTAAAAGCGTATATTAGACATCTCTGGAGTTTCTGCAAGAGCTTCAAGATATTCTTCTTCTAGTTCTAATTCAGCTCCTGATAATTCTTCAGGAAAATATACCGCTATAACCATTTTTTCTTTTAGAGAGTCGGACAATTTTGCTTCTGGTATATTGAAACTTGAAGAAAGGACTCTGTTAGCAAATATAGGGGCTGCTGACGGAGTTGTCGGTTCTGTTGATTCAGAGCCAGATGTGCTTGGCAGGAATGTAACTTCAACAATATTTGAATCTTCTGATTCTCCAATATCGTTTACAGCTCTGACTTTATAATGAAAAGTCGCTCCTGGAATAACATTTTCTGTTATAGTCACATTGGTAATAGTTGAAGGAACGTTATAAATGGCATTGTCGCCGTTTTCAAATATTTTATAGTTATTGGCCCCATTAGCGACTGACCATGTTAATGTGCAGGAATATGAAGAAATATCAGTGGCCGTTAAAATTGGTGCATCTGGTTTTAATTGAACGATGATAGACTCGCTGGTAGCAGCTTCGCCAGCAGAGTTCATTACTGCAATCTTAACACTTACTGTTGTTCCGGCATTGAGACCGCTTACTGTGTATTCGTCTGTATTACCATCTACGGTAGCGAAAGATTCATCGTTAATTAGAATGCGGTAGCCTGATGCATAGGCTTGCTTTGTCCATTTAATCTTAAAAGATGTTGAGGTTATGGATGTATTAGGAATTGTCATCGTTAGAGAGGCTACCGGCAGCAGTTGAACTACTTTTACCGCTGACTTTGGAGATTCACCGCCTGGATTGATTGCTGTCATGGAGATATTCAGTGTTTCACCAGGTTCAAACCCTGTGAGCAGCATTTTGTTATTTATTCCAGATTCAGTTTTTGAAGCAATTAAATTATTGTTATTATAAATGTTATATGAAGTGGCTGTATTAACACCTGACCATATGATTCCAAAAGACGTTGTTGCTACATCATAAGTTGAAAATTCAGGAGGGTTAGTGGGCATAAGGATTTCTGTAATTGTTGATATTCCTTTAAAATCGCCTTTATGGAAAGTTACTACACGAACTTCAACTTTTGAACCAGGGGTTAGATAATTACATACTTGTCTGGTCTTTTTTGTAGAAGAATCGTAGTATACATGGTCAAGCATAACCTGATAATGAGTTGACTCATCACCAGATGGATAATGATCCCACTTTACTTCTATACTTTTATTTGAAAGAGGAGTAATGACAGGTTTCTGATTAAAGTAGGTCTCATCTTCGTTATCTTCAGCCATTAAAATACTGCCTGAAAAAGCTATTATTCCAATCATAAATAGAAACAACAGCAAACTTGTATTTAATTTTGTCAATACAGGTCTTTTCATAGCGTTACCATTAATTATGTTTTTATTTTTCTTTAAATTTATTTATTTTTAATTCTATGACAAGAATAATTTATATAAAAGATTTTTTATATGGAAATAACTAGGTAGAAAAAAATTGCCCAAATCATAAAAATAACTTAGAATACTTACATTACGGTGGGGAGGTAGTTAATATGATAGAACCTAAATATGCTGAACGTTCCAAGCTTTTAAAACCAAGCTCAATTCGACAGATGATGGCTATTGCCAAAGAATTGCTTGCTCAGGGTAAAACTGTTTATGAGCTTAATATAGGTCAGCCTGATATTCCATGTATTCCTGAATTTGTTGATGGAATTATTAGAAAAGTTGAATCAAGGCAGATTAATTATACTCCTTATAATGGTGAAACATATTTGAGAGAAACATATGCCCGTTATTTAAACAGTTATTTTGATAGACGTGGCGTAGACCACCTTGTTATAGATACAGAAAATATTCTTGTTTGTGCTGGTGCTTCTCACTGTTTGAGCAATATATTTTTAACCATCTGTAATCCTGGCGATGAAGTAATAACTTTTGATCCATTTTTCTCTCCCTATCAAGGTTTTTTAGCAATAGCCGGTGGTGTTCTTAAATCTATTCCTACCCAAGCCGAAAATAATTTTGCTATACCAGATAACGATGTAATTGAAAGTTATATTACAGATAAAACCAAAGCAATTCTTATCAATACCCCAAATAATCCTTCCGGAAGAATTATGAGTTACGATGAATTGGAACGCTTGGCCAGAATCTGTGTTGAACATGATATTTATT
>JAFXRA010000359.1 GCA_017526725.1 Candidatus Rifleibacteriota bacterium | reverse complement strand
CTAGGATATTTACCATGAAACGAAGCATAGTATTCATGTTCGTGAGCAAGGCAGCAAAGCAGTCTTCCGCATATACCAGAAAGTTTAGCAGGATTAAGGCTTAAATTCTGTTCCTTAGCCATTTTAGTAGAAACCGGATAAAAAACATTCATAAACTGTGAACAACAAACTGGTTTCCCACAGCATCCGATACCGCCTAGCAGCTTGGTTTCATCTCTTACCCCAATCTGCCTTAATTCTATTCTAGTTCTGAAAAGACTTGCCAAAGATTTAAGAAGTTCTCTAAAATCAACTTTATTATCTGATTTAAAATAAAGAATCAATCTGCTGCAGTCAAAAAGATATTCTGCTTTTAAAAGCTTCATAGGAAGCTGATGTTCTTCTATTTTTTTACGAGCCTGAATAAATGCTTCCTTTTCTTTTTTACATAAATCTTTAAGCTGATTTCTGTCATCATCGTTTACAACTCTAACAAAATCAGTTACAAATGGTGTTTCTTCATCTAAATTAGCTGGTTTGGTATCTGTTATTCTCAATATACGGCCAACTTCCACACCATGCTGAGTGTTTACGATAATATCCTGAGTTTCATACAATTCAGCATCTTCAGGTTTTTTAAACCAATAAACAACAGACAATTTTCTTAGTCTGAGAGCAATATATAAAGTCACGCTTCGGCTCCTCCGATCTGCGACATAACATTTTCAAGAATTAAGAGAGGCTGTATATATCTTCTCAATAATACAATACTTTTTTCAAGCATTTCAATTCGAGATTTTAATAAATCAAGACCTTCAACCCTTGCTACTGTTATAATATCTTCTTTGCGGTCTAGGTTCAACAATAAAGTTTCATCAGCATTGGCAGCCATTAACATAGCATCTGTATACCAATTCATCAAACAGATAAACAGTTTTTCAAGTTGGTCGCTTCCCCATTTTGCTGTTGAAGAGGAAATCTGAACTTCAATATCTTTAATTACCGCTGCCGGGTAAGCTTTTTTGCTTTCTGCCAATAATGGGTCCAGACTCTTTTTTATATAATCACTAGCAGAATCAATAGTATCAATAACTTCCTGAGAAAAAAGCAAAGGGAAAGCCTTAGGCAAACCTGTATTCATAAAAAGAGAGCGGCAAAGAGCTTTTCTAGCTTCCAATAATGGCTGATACGAGACTGTCTGCAAACTCCAGGCCTTTTTAAGAGCGTCTTCAAGATTATTTACCAATGAGAAATCATTCTCTATGTTTTGCGCAAACATTTGCAATTGAAGTAAATAATTTGTATGAGCCCGTTTTATTCCGACCACTTCTGGATCGTATTCGAAATCTTCTGCCAAAACAAGAGACTGACCAAAATTTCCTTCAGACAGAGAATAGCAAGCAGCAGCCGCTTCAGAACTCATCTTGAATCGGTTTTGTAATATTTCGCGCACCTGCTGATGAGAAGGAGAATTGAATCTGACAATTTCTGAACGGCTTAGAACAGTTGCAAGAACCGCTCCGGTATCTGATGCCAGCAAAATAAACAGGCTGTGGGCAGGCGCTTCTTCCAAAGTCTTTAACAAAGCATTAGAAGAAGAAAGATTTAATTTTTCAGCAGGATCAATAATATATATCTGCCAAGTGCCTAAAGTAGGCTTTAAAACAGCTCTGTCTTGCAGTTCCCTGATTTGCTCAATTTTAATTTCATTTCCGCTGGGGGTAATATATTTAACATCAGGGTGTGAATTATTCAGTACTCTCTTGCAGTTTTCACACTGGCCGCAGGAATCTAAAAGCCCATTATCATCTCTTACAGGATTTTTGCATTGCAGAAGAGCCGCAAATGCTTTCGCTACTGTCATTCGACCAACAGAAGTTTTGCCGGCAAAAAGATAAGTCTGAGCAATACGCCCCCCTTCAAAAGAATGTCTCAAAACATTTGAAGGGTTTTCCTGAAGAAGTATATCTGAAAAGCTATTCGTTTTTCTTAGCATTATTGCTGTGCCTGATAAAATAGAATACGCTTAAAAACAGCATAATAACAAGCATTATGGCTGCCGCAGTCTGTATGCCCCTGTGGGGGATATCGGCCGCCAGAATTGCTACAAACCCGAAACAGGCAGAAACCATCCACAAAAATCTGGTTGTCTGCTGCTGTGTAAATCCGCGATTCAGGAGTCTGTGATGAAGATGCCCTTTGTCTGCCTGAAAAATAGGAACTTTCTTGAAAAAACGTCTAAGTATTGCAAAAATAACGTCAATTATAGGAAGTCCAAATGCAATTAGCGGAATAATCAACGGGAAAAGAATGGAGCCTTTTGCTCCGCCTGCTACAGACAAAGCAGCAGTCATGAAGCCCAGATAATAAGCTCCTGAATCCCCCATGAATATTGAGGCAGGGAACACGTTATACTTCAAGAAGCCGAACAAAGCCCCCATCAAAGCTGCAGACAAAGCCATTACGTTATTCATCAATTCAGGGTCCTGCATCTGAGGTGTCAAAGCTCTAACAGCAATTAAAGTTGCCAAAGCGATGAAAACAATTCCGCCGGCTAAGCCGTCAACGCCGTCTACTAGATTTACAGTATTTGTCAATCCAATAACCCAGAGTAAAGTAAGCGGGTAAGTTAAAAGCCCTAATGCAACCAGACCCTGACCAGAAACAAAATTCGTCATAAAACTAATTTTAACGCCATAGTAAAAAAGAATACCACAGCCAACAATCTGGCCAGCCAGCTTAATTTTAGCTTTCAAATCAAGAAGGTCATCCAAAAAGCCTATAAGAAATACAAAAGTACCGGCAAGCATTACCCCTAAAGTTGCAGAACTTTCAGAAAGAAATGGTAAAGCGCCGACCATACTTCCAACATATATTGCAAGACCGCCTATTCTTGGAATAGGCTTGGTGTGTATTTTTCGGCCTCCAGGTCTGTCTACCAGACCTAGTTTCAGTGCTATACGACGAACCAGCGGCACTAGAATAAGCCCGGCAACCCAAGATATAATAAAAGGTAAAAGAATTTTTTCCATAGGTGACGAATTATATCACATTTGCAAAATTCTTAAAAGAGTTAGCCAACAACAGCGTTGGGAACAAGGTTTCAGCTTTAAGATTAACATTGTTTTTAGTAGTTATTGTAAAGCTTTGAGCTCCAAGCTATAAGCTTTAAGCGGCAAGCCAGCCATAAGCGTTGTTAGACAATTACCCTAGTGAAAAATATCACGGCGAAGTGCAACCTTCCAACTCTTTCAACACTTCTCACCCTTCTAACAATTTTACAATTCGAAATATTCGAGAGGCTGTGCCAAAACTAATTTTTAAGTCCAAGTTAGATTGTGATAATTGCCTACACATTTGTCATAAAAAGTATAGCGTATGGGCTTTAGCCCTGAAAGCTATACGTTTATGACAATGGGTAGGCTACAACAAATAAATACTGATTTTCATCAAATTTAGAGTTTTAGCACAGCCTCTGCGAACGATTCGAACCCTTCCAACATTTCAGTCGGACAGTTGTCTTGTTCGACCTTCTATCTTCAATCTGCAATCTTCAACCTCCTAACTGATTTTTGTAGGGTCATGGTTTAAGTAGATGTTAATCAAGCCTTGTGTTATAATTTTCAGACAAGAAATTTCTTATGACATAACAGAAAGTATCTAAAATGAACGAATTAGCAGAAACATCATTCAGACACCCAATAGCAGCAGCGATTATATTTGCAGTTACTTTCATACTCATATCTTTCAGACGCTTAAGCATTCTTCCGATAGGCAGACCATCCAGCGCATTACTAGGAGCAGTTTTAATGGTTGCTTTCGGTGTAGTTACCCCAAAAGAAGCTTACGAACTGGTCAATTGGGACACAATATGTCTTCTTCTTGGTATGATGATAGTTGCAGAGCATTTGCGTTCTGCAGGTCTATTTGAGAAAATCACATCCAAACTTGAAGCCTTCGATAAACCCTTTGTTCTTTTGGTTGTGGTCGCATTCTCAGCAGCAATATTGTCTTCAATTCTTGTTAACGACCCTGTCTGTGTTGTCTTCACTCCACTAGTTCTGCTTCTTTGTCATAAAAAGCACCTTAATCCCCTGCCCTACCTGATTGTACTGGCAACCAGCAGCAATATAGGCTCAAGCCTCACCCTTACCGGCAATCCACAGAACATGATTATAGGGAATGTTTCAAAGCTTGGCTTTCTGCATTTTCTTAAATTAATGCTACTTCCTTTCTTAGCTGGTATGACTATAAATCTCGGTCTTGCCTGGCTTTTTTATGGGAAAAAGCTAACCTTAGATTCTGCCCCTGCAGAAATCAAGGCTGCAGACGCTCTTGTAAGCAATGAAGAAGACCACCCATTAAAAACAAGAAGATTAAGAATAGGTATCTTCGGCCTGATTGTTACCTGTCTTGGTTTTATTACAGGCTGCTCGATGGCTTTTTCCGCATTAGCCGGAGCCGTTATCGTTATAACTTTCCACAGAAAAGACCCTGGAGAAATCCTTGCAAAGCTCGACTGGTCGCTTCTTATGTTCTTTTCAGCACTATTTGTAGTAATAGGAGGGCTGCAAACAAGCGGCTTGGCCAATGCAATTGCCAAATGGTCTTTAGAATTGATTTCTGGGGAATTAACCAGACAAATCTGGATATTCTCAGGCGTTACCTTAGTAGGCTCAAATCTGCTTTCAAATGTTCCCTTCGTATTGCTTGCTTCTCATTCGGTTCCTTCCTTAAACAATCCGGAACTGTTCTGGTGCCTATTAGCCTTCGTCAGCACTATTGCCGGAAATCTTACTATTTTTGGTTCTGTGGCAAATATGATTGTTGCGGAAACAGCCGGTGATAGATGCAAGATATCGTTCTGGGAATTTGCCCGATTCGGGATTCCTTCAACACTTCTCTGCATCTCAATAGGAGTTTTGATATTATCCTTTATTTTATAAAATATGTCTAAAACCAGTGCCATAGAACAAAAATATAATATGATGACGCAAGGATCGGTAGAGCGTCTGGTTTGTTCTTTATCGGTACCCACAATAATGATAATGCTGATATCGGCCCTTTACAATATGGCTGATACATTCTTTGTCGGTCAAATAAAAGAAAACGGCACAAGTGCAACTGCTGCAATAGGCATTTCTTTTTCTATAATGGCTGTAATTCAATCTGTAGGCTTTTTCTTCGGCCAAGGTTCAGGAAACTATATCTCCCGCCAACTAGGTGCTAAAAACTATGATGAAGCTGCTGTAATGGCCTCAACCGGTCTTGTTACTTCATTTATCTGCGGTCTTATAATGGGTATCATCTGCCTTTGGAATATAGAATCAATAGTAGTTTTCCTTGGCGCAACTCCGACTATTGTTCCTCATGCCTGCAGGTATCTCAAATATATTTTTATTGCTATGCCCTTTATGACTGGCTCACTGACCCTTAACAACCAACTTAGATTTCAAGGCAGTGCAGTTCACGGCATGATAGGTATTATGAGTGGCGCAATACTCAATGTAATACTAGACCCAATTTTCATATTTTTAATGAATTACGGAGTTGCCGGAGCAGGGTTAGCTACGCTAATAAGCCAGTGTTTTGGGTTCTTCTCGCTCTATTTTGCTACAGCAGCCAGTGGAAACGTCAGAATATTCCTGAGAGACTTTTCACCAAAATTTCATAGATATGTTGAAATATTCAAAGGCGGTTTTCCTTCTCTCTGCCGACAGGGAATGGGCGGAATAGCAATGCTCTGCCTCAATAAAGAAGTCGGTCAATACGGCGATGCTGCTATTGCAGGAATGGCTATCGCAACACGTTCTGCCATGATTTCCTTTTCCGTCTTAATCGGATTTGGACAAGGCTTCCAGCCTGTATGCGGTTTTAACTATGGAGCCAAGCTCTATGACAGAGTTAAAAGAGCTTTCTGGTTCTTAGTAAAAATAGGAACCGCCATAATGACATTTAATACAATAGCAGCCTATCTTTGGGCACCGCAGATAATAGCATTCTTCAGAGCCGACGACCCTGAAGTTATTAGATTAGGTTCGCTGGCTCTAAGAGCACAATGTATGGCTTTTCCTATAGTAAGTTGGTTTACATCTTGTAGCATGATGTGCCAGATAACAAGGCAGACACTCAAGGCCACCGTATTAGCTGCAGCAAGACAGTGCCTCTTTTTCCTGCCAACGTTATACTTATTATCTAGATTTTACGGCTTAGACGGAATAATCTACACCCAGCCTACAGCAGATTTCTTAAGCTTTTTAATAGCAATTCCTATTGGAGCTTCTGTTTTAAAAGGTTTGTCAGAGCAAAAATGATTATACTCGAAAGATTTTACCTATCTTCTATGCCGATAACTAGGTCTATAGTTATAATGATGGGGATTCGAATTTTTATAATCCATACTTATCAAGAAATACCATAGTATAATACACTATTGAATAAAGAACAACTAAAGCTATTGAAAAGAATATAAGCTTTTTGAGATGGGAACAATAGGGCATTTTCTCTTCAACAAGCGCATAACTATTGTTTTTTGATTCACAAACAACAAGATGATAATTTTTATTACACCTTACCGAAGGAATATTCCAATAATCTGATAATAACCGAACAAAACGAAGACTTCGCTGATAGTCTTCATCAAAATAGCCAAATTCAAAATCAATTGTTTTGCCATTACTCATTAAGATACTAGCCTGGTATTCATCAAACAGATTCGTTTCAGGATTAAGAAAAACACTTCTTCCATTTATAGTTCCATGTTTCCCTCCAGGATTTGTTAATCGCCCATAAATATTATTCCCAACTTGTATAATCTGGTCCTTAGGATAATATGAAATCCAAAACCTTAATCCGAAAAAGAAAAATTCTTTATAAACACAAGCATTTGAAAAATCTACAACGCTATGAAGTCTAATAAACCGATCATAAATAATCAACTGCACGATAAAAAAAATCGCACTCCAAGAACCAGCATTATTGTTTTTGTAGTTATACTTTTTCCCAGACTGCCAATCGGGATCTGCCATTATCACTAAAGTAAAAGCTAGCAACAGTGCTAAAACTACATGAGAAAAAGTCAATAACGAATTACGACAACGGTTGTATATCTTCCCGTCTTCAATTTCTATTTTATCGCTTCGTATAGTATTAAATGCACTCGGAACAGTTATATCCATAATTAAGTCAAAAAATGTTTATTTTTTATTTATCTTATACTCTCATCACCAAATTATCAATAAATAAAAAAGTTAACAAAAAAATGCTAAATAATGTTAAAATAAGAAAAACGGCTGTGAGAAGGAGAAAATATGGCAATACTCACCTTATCAAGAGAGTTGGGCGCTTCAGGCACTTATATAGCGTTAAAAGTTGCCGAAAAAATGAACTATACCTGCTATGATCAGCAAATTATAAATACAATTGCTGAAAAAATGGGTAAAGAAAAAGACCAGATTCAGCATTTCGACCAGAATACATATAACAGAATAGGTGTATTCTTCCAAGAAGCATTAGCAAGCTTAGCTCAGGGCGGCATGGTGTTTCACCCATTTGGTCTAGGTGCTTTAAACTGGGATGCCAGCGAAATGTTCTCAAGCTATCCGCAGCAGTCTTTTAAAGAAAAAGATTATTATGAAGTTTTAAGGCAGGTCTTTAAAGAACTAGCCAGCAAAAACAATGCTGTTTTTCTTGGCAGAGGCGGCTGCCATATTTTGAAAGAATATAAAAACACTCTTCATGTTAGAATTATAGCAGAGTATGAAGACCGTCTAGAACACGTAATAAAAGAACAAATGGAAGGCGGTCGCTTTTACGACAGCGAATACAAGGCTGGCGAAAACCGTGCTGAAGATGAGCGAAGAGCAGAAAAACTGATTCATGACTGGGATACTGCCTCAGCTAATTTTATTTCTGATTTCTTTGATTCCAATTGGAACGACCCGCACAATTACGATTTAGTTTTAAATACTAGCAAGATAAAACCAGATAATTGTGTTAATATAATTGAAAATATTCTCAAGAGTCTTTAAAAAATATGTCAAAACGCCTTTTAGCATTAGTAGTAATAATAATCTCAGTAATCGCTTATCATCTTCTTGCAAGCGATTTTGAAACTTCTTCAATCTGGCAGACAGAAATAGAAAATAAAATTTTGTCTGACCCGCTTGCAGCTTCAGGGAATTATGTTTTCTGGGGCGGCAACAAAGGCAAGAATCTTTACAAATTATACTCTATAAACTCTCAAGGGCAGAAAGTCGCTGAAAGCCAGAACTTACCGCATCTTCCATTCGACCCCATAATAGTCGGCAATAATGTTATCATGGCCGACCACGGCAGAATGCTTAGAGCCTTCTCTCTTCCAGATTTTAAAATAGCTTGGGAAGTAGGCTCAAATGACATGTTTGAATTTCCTCCTATAAAATGCGGTAATAACCAGGTTTTACAGGGAAGCGGCAAAAGCATATTCTGCTTTGATTCCAAAACAGGCAAGCAATTATGGGATATTACCGTTAACGATGGAATGAAAAACTATGCCTGCGACAAAGTTGTTGTAGCAATACATGGTTATAAAGACGTTGTAAAGCCCAATTGGAAGTGCTCAGCCTATGATCTGGAATACGGTGTTGATCTTTGGACATTAGAAGAACCAGTCAGTAAAGAAACCCCATTATTTGTTAAAGATACCTGTATAGTAACAACCGCTGAAGGCGAAGCCATTGTTGTAAATCAGCTTTCAGGGCAAATTCTTTACAGAAGTGGTGCAAAAGGCTATATAGCAGTTAAAGCACTTGATGAAGGTGTATTACTGGCAAACCAGTCTTATACTAATTTTGTTTACTTATCGCTGTTGACAGGGAAATCCTGGACAAGCACACTAAAAAAAGACTTTGTTGGAGCAGTCCAGATCGGTTCTCAATTAGTAGTTGCAGACAAAGTTTCACTTAGATGTTTCGACATAAACACTGGCGTTGTCGCCTGGCAGAAAGATTTGGGTGACATCTATGGCTGTTTCCCGCATAGAAATGGCTTTTTTGTAACTTTCAAAGAAGACTTTGCAGCAAGAAAGACTTTTGCTGCTTGTCTCGGAATAGATTCAAGTAATAACTTGTGGCTAGCCAAAGGCACCAGCTTATTCAGAAAGCCATACCCACTTGCAGAAGGCGATTTGCTTCTGAACTATGACGGAACAATAAGACTTATGCCTAAGCCAGTTTTCAAATCAACAACCACTAATGTCAGCATGCCATCAATGCCTGACCCGACTCAAAAAGTAAATCAAGCTTTTGAAAAAATAATTCCTCAAAAAGCTTCAGATACAAAACAAATACAAAACAACAATAACACCAATCAAGCCATCCCATCTGTTGTACCAACTGTTAGTGATGAGGATGCAGGCTGGTAAATAGTTCGGAATTAAAATGGGAAAAGTCAACATAGGCTTTGACGTAGGCTCTGTCAGCATAAATACTGCCATCTGCAACAACGCAGGAGAGCTTATCGAAGAGTTGCCATACCGCCGTCATTTCGGTAAAACAATAGAGCTGTGCTCAGAACTTTTAAAACAGATTGAAAACCGTTACGGCAAAGAAAACATAGAAAGAGTCGCCTTTACAGGCACTCACGGCAAAACCCTGGCTCAAGCAACAAACAGTTATTTTGAAATAGAAACCACTGCTCAGACAAAGGGGCTGTATCGTTTAATGCCCGAAGCCCGAACAGTTATTTCTATCGGGGGTCATGATTCGGCTTTAATGCTGCTCTCTAATTCCAAAGAGGGCTTTATTCTAAACGATTTTAAGCTGAACGAAGCCTGTGCCGCCGGAACAGGAAGCTTCATCGACCAGCAGGCCGAAAGAATATTTTCTGACGACAAAGATTTAAACTCTATTTCCGACCCTCAAAAAAGAATAGAATCAATTCTGCATCGGTTTATAGATCTTGGTTCTCAATCAGACAAACCTGCCAATGTAGCTTGCAGATGCACTGTTTTTACCAAATCAGACATGATTCACCTGCAAAACAAAGGTATTCCGATAAAGCATATAATATCAGGTCTGCATCAAGGTGTTGCCAGAAACTATCGTTCCACTTTGGTTTCTAACAGAAAGTTAGAGACACCCGCTGCTTTTATTGGCGGTTATGCATCTAACCGACTTGCAAGAAAAGCTTTTGAAGATATTTTAGGAATAAAAGTAACGGTTCCCAATCATTATACCGGCGTTGGCGCCTTCGGTGTAATTCTCAACGCAATTGAAAAAAACTTCCCACCTTCTCAAATTACATCTGAAACTATTTTAAACTTGAAGTCATCTAAGGCCTTTTCCGCACCAAGAACAGAACCGCTGCAAATAAAATATAAACCTTTCTGTGAATGTGGTATTGCAGAAGGCTTGCCGCAAGTGCAGCCCTCTCAGCCTCTTAGCGAATTCTCCCCAACCAATGGTAGCGAATCTAATAATAAGGTTGATGTCTACATGGGGTTTGATATCGGCTCCACAACAACTAAACTTGTTTTAATCACCCCAGAAGGCAAAGTTATTTACAAAAGATACATTCCTACAGAAGGACAACCTGTAGTTGCAATAAAAAAAGCTTTGCAGAACTGCGTAGAAACCATTGATACAAGCAGAATCAATATACTTGGGGTCGGAACCACCGGCTCCGGCAGAGAAGTTGCTGCTCTCTTTGCAGGAGCAGATGATGTAGTCAATGAAGTTACTGCTCATGCAAGAGGAACAACCTTCTTCGACCCTGAAATAGATACTATTTTTGAATTAGGCGGTCAGGACGCAAAATACACATCTCTTAAAGACGGTTTTGTAGTAGATTTCAAGATGAACAAAGTCTGTGCTGCCGGCACAGGAAGCTTCTTAGAAGAAACAGCAAATAAATTAGGCATTAAGATAGCCGGAGAGTATGAAAAGCTTGCCATGTCAGCAAAAGCTCCATACCGGCTTACAGAACGCTGCACCGTATATATGGAATCTGACTTAATGTCATATCTGCAGATGGGTGGAGATATAAAAGACCTGTTAGCTGGGCTGTCTCAGGCTGTTGTTCACAACTACCTTAACAGAGTTGTTCAAGACGGTAAAATAGGGAACAAGATTAGTTTTCAAGGCGGTCCATCATTGAACCGATCTGTTGTAGCGGCTTTTGAAAGCATAACACAAAAGCCCATCACTACACTTCCCCATCGTGAAGTTATGGGTGCCATTGGGGCTGCTCTTCACGCCATGGACGAGATGAAGCAAAGAGAATCAAAAACTACTAAATTCAAAGGTTGGGATATTATTAACCAGGACTTCGTCCATCGCGAAGAAGTCTGTCACAGAAATCCAAACTGTCATAATCAATGCAAACTTCAGATTTATAGAATTGGAAATGAGACAGCCATTTATGGCGGTGAATGTGGCATGTATGAATCCCGCAGCCAGGCTTCAAAAAAGACTCCTGATTTCAGCAAAATCAGGCAAAATCTGTTTAATCAAAGTATCAAAGGGCTGTATACTGTATTATCTGCCCAAAACTCTTCTTCATTGAAAACAATAACCCCCACCCCACCAATCACACCAATTAAAACCCATAAAATCACCATCGGGCTCCCCCGCTCCCTCAGTTTTCATCAGCTTGGGATTTTCTGGATTCATCTTCTTCATGATCTTGGTTTTGAAATTATCATAACTCCGGAAACAAACAATGAAATTGTTAACACAGGTCTGGCTGCCATGACTTGCGAAACATGTTTCCCCGTTAAAATATCTCATGGTCATGCTGCTATTTTAAAAGACAAATGCGACTACCTGTTCATGCCAATGATGATAGAGATGAATTCAGACAGAAAAGATTTCTCTTTCTATTGCCCTTATGTTGAATCTAACTCATATATGCTAAAAGCAGCCCTGAATCTTGATATAAACAAGATAATCAAACCCGCCGTTTATATCAACCAAGGTCTAAAAGCTATGGAAAAAGCTTTTTTCAGCGAGTTCAATCGACTTGGGCTGAAGCTTGATTCCTCTTTATTTGAAAAAGCCTATAACAACGCTTGGAAAGCATATAACGACTTTGAAACAAAACTTCACTCTATTGGCAAAGAAGTTCTTAAAAATCTTGGAAACAAGCCCGCAATAGTTGTTCTAGGGCGTCCTTACAGTTCTTATGACAGTAGAACAAATCTTAATCTGTTTGCAACCTTCAGTCGCCTAGGCGTCTATGCTATTCCTCAGGAATTCTTTGACTTAAGCGGATACGAAATTGAAAAAGAATATTCTAATATGTATTGGGGCTTTGGCAACAAGATTCTGAGAGCCGCCAAGCTTATCAACAGCGACCAACGCTTGTTTGGCCTTTATTTAACAAGTTTCTCATGCGGCCCAGATTCTTTTATTCTTCACTTTTTCAATCATGAAATGAGCAAAACCGGCAGACCTTATCTGGAATTAGAACTAGATGAACACTCTGCAGGAGCCGGTGTTGAAACCAGATTGCTGGCTTTCATAGATGCTATCAAAAACCAGAAATCAGTTACAACATCCCTGAAATCACAAACAATAAATATTATTCCTCAAAAAAGTGAAGCACCTTTAACCTCTAAAACAATGTATATGCCTCACATGTGCGATGGAGTTGCCTGTCTGGCCGCTTGTTTCGATAATATTGGTGTAAAGACAGAAATAATGCCGACTTGCACAGAAAAAGGACTGGCATTCGGTAAAAAGAATACATCCGGCAAAGAATGTTTCCCATGTATTGTCACAACAGGTGATATGTTTAATCAGATTGAAATCCTAAAAAAACAAGGTGCAGATTTAAAAAAGGATATAGCTTTCTTCATGCCTGAAGCAGAAGGGCCCTGCCGTTTCGGACAATACAACAAACTTCATAGAATATTGTTAGATAAATACGGTTATTCTGACATACCCATTATTTCTCCAACCTGTGAAGACAGTTACAGTTGCAGGGGCTTAATCAAGCCCGAAATTCTTATGAGTTTTAAAATGCTCGTATGCCAGGCTATTGTTTATCAAGATATTTTGGAAAAAGCCAGATGGCGTATTCGCCCTTACGAAAAAGTCAAAGGGTCAACTGACAGAGTGTTCAATAATGCCATAAATTCTGCAGTTAATGCTATTAGAGCCGGTGGAGGTCTAAAACTTTTTAAAGAAGCTAGAAAAGCTGCCCGTGAGTTTGAAAGCATTGAAATCAATGATGAAATCAAACCCTTGATAGGAATTGTAGGAGAAATATTTGTAAGAGTTCATCAGGAAAGCAACCAATATTTGATTAGGCAACTAGAAGCAATGGGCTGCGAAGGCTATATTTCCTCAATTTCTGAATGGATATCATATACAGCTGACACAAGCCTTGGCTATGCCCTAAATGATATTAAAGAAGAAAAAAGCTTTAGCAATTTTTTAAATGCTGCTGCCTCATTCGGTGCTTACAGTTATCAGGCGCTTGTTACAAAGATTCTGATGCAGCCCTTTTTAAGAATACTTAAAAATCGTCAGGACCACTCAACCAAGCATATATTAGAAGCCGTCGGTGACAAATTTTCCAACCACATTAAAAATGAAAGTATCTTAAGTATTGGAGCAGCACTCTCTTTCATAAATGATGGTTTCGACGGTATCGTTAATGTTATGCCTTTCACCTGCATGCCAAGCACGGTAGCCAGTTCCATTCTAAAGGTTTACGCAAGAGGGAACATTCCATTCGTTGATATGGTTTACGATGGAAGCATTCAGCCTAACCGCGAAACTAACCTTGCCACTTTCGTTTTCCAAGCCAAACAGCATAAGCAAAACAAAAGATAAAAAATAGATTTAACTATTACTAGTGATTATTGTTCAGACATTTTCTTTTTTTTGATATTGAATATATTGCTAGAAATGCTTAAATACAGTATGATTAATTAGCAGCGAGGCAAACATGGAAAAAGCATCATCGAAAATAAAACACCCATTTGAAGCGATTTATGATAAAAACTCGAAGATTTTAATATTAGGCTCTTTTCCATCTGTAAAATCAAGAGAACAGAAATTCTTTTATGGACACCCTCAAAACAGGTTTTGGAAAGTTATTGCAGCTATATTTAAAGAAGAAGTTCCCCAAACAATTCCTGAAAAAAAGAAAATGTTAATTAAAAATCATATAGCTCTTTGGGATACAATCGCTAGCTGCGAAATAACAGGTTCATCAGATTCTTCAATAACCAATGCTGTTCCTAATGATTTGTCACCTATTTTTAAAACTGCAAAAATAGAAAAAGTCTTCTGTAACGGCACAAAATCTTTTGAATTATATCAAAAATATATTTTTCCAAATAATAATATAAAAGCTGAAAAACTTCCTTCGACTAGCCCCGCCAATGCCGCCTATAAACTAGAAAAACTCATCAGCGAGTGGGCTATGAAAATACTAAAATGAAATATTCAAATATCATAAAAGCAAAATTTATCAGCAGACCTAACAGATTTATTTCTTATGTTAGCATTGACGGAAAGTCAGAAATCGCTCATGTAAAAAATACAGGCAGATGTAAAGAATTGCTTATTCCAAATGCAAATGTATACTTAGAAATTGCAGAGAACCCAGAAAGAAAAACAAAATATGACCTTATAACAGTAGAGAAAAATAATACCCTAGTAAACATCGACTCACAGGCCCCCAACAAAGTTATTGAAGAATGGCTTAAAAAAGGTAATTTATTTTCCAAAAAAGTAGTAATTAAACGTGAATTTACCTACAAAAAATCAAGATTCGACTTTTATGTTAAAGACGGGAAACGAAAAGCCTTTATAGAAGTTAAAGGCGTTACCTTAGAAAAAGATGGTATTGCTTATTTCCCTGATGCACCGACAGAAAGAGGAGTGAAACATATTCAGGAATTACAGGAAAGTCTTAAAGAAGGCTTTGAAGCATATATTATTTTCGTAATTCAAATGAAAAATATTAAAGAGTTAAGACCAAACGATGAAACTCACAAAGCCTTTGGTGATGCCCTTAGAAAAGCTTCTAAAGCAGGTGTAAAAGTTCTAGCATTAGACTGTGTTATTAAGCCGGATTCAATTGTCGCCGACCAACCTATAGCAGTAGTTTTATAGTTTTTTCTTTGACAATCAGTATTTGTTTTTATAGACCATCCAAAGGTTATCTAAAAACTTGAAATTAGTTTGCCTTTACCACAATAATGAATTATTATAGCAGCGAATAAATTTGATTCTATGAAATGGATGGCTAATCATGAAAAAAATAGGTTATATACTTTTAGCTGGTTTATCTCTTTTCTCTCTAAATGACAAAGCTTTTGCAGACAAAGAAAAAGAAAACTTTCAAAGCATAGCAGAAAATATAAAAAGCTATTCAACTGCCTGTTTGTCTGACAAAGAAATAGAAAACGATTTCTGCGCAAAGAAATTTGAAGCCCAAGAAATCTTTTCCAAATGGGATAAGCTTTTGAACGAAGTTTATCAATATTTGAAAAAAAACAAAAAGCCTGATGAATTCAATGACATAAAACAGCAGCAGAGAAAATGGATAAAGGATAAAGAAGCCAAAGCAAAATCTGTTTCTGAAAAGTCATACGACGATAGACAAGAACAAGAATATCAAAAATTCAACGTATATATAGATTTTACAGCTAAACGCTGCGAAGAATTAATTGACCTAGTAGAAAACAATCCTAAAGAACCTTCTATAAATAAAACTGAACAGCAGATTCAATTTGAAAAATTCCAAGATGCTCTTTCTTCAATAGAAAGAATTGACCAATCAGTTTGTTCTGACGGAATGTTAGCTCAATATGAAATTAACAATATGAGTTACAGAGTAAGCAAAAAATGGGAATCACTAATGAATGAAATGCTTTCATATTTAAAAGCTAATCTATCTGATGAAGATTATTCTGTTATAAACTCTGAACAGGAAAAAACAATTAAAGAAGCAGAAAAGAAAGTCAATGAAGCAGCAAAAGACTGGGAAGGCGGCTCCGGTGAAGCTATGGCAAGAGCATCTGCCTATACAGAAGTTTGGTCAAAGCGATGTAGAGCACTTCTAGAAGATGTAAAAAAATATGTTGTCAATATAGAAAAGCCTTCAAGAGCTTCTGATGCTTCTAACGAAACAAAACCAGCAACAAAATCTTCCGTAAAAAATAACTTTTTAAATACTTTTGAAAAAATCAAAACGAAAGAAACAAGCATTACAGATTCTGACATTTCAAAAAAGAATGAACTTTTCAAAGAATTAGACAAACTTTTAAACGATGTATACAAACATATGAAAAACACATTGAGCCCAGAAGACTTTGAAATAGTTAAACAGGCTCAAAGAGATTGGATAAAAGAAAAAGAAGCTGCAGCAAAAGAAGCTTTAGCCAATAATGCAAATGGCAACGGCGAATTAAATAAAATTAATTCCGATATCGAATTTACCAAAACCCGAGTAGAAATTCTCATCGATTTATTAGAAGACTAAAGCCTCCACTTAAAGTTCTTAGCTTTCTATAAAACCTATCACACCGCTTGCGTTAACAACGCTATAATGGCTAGACGTCAAATACTAGCAAGAAATACTAAACTTAATCGCTTTTAAAAAAGCTATGGCTATACAATCAATGTTGAAATGAAATACAATATTGAAAGGTTGCAATTATAAGTTTATAATAATTATAAAACTAACACTAAGCATAAGGTTATTATGACTGCACAAAGAATAGACATAGACGATATGATTAGCTGGGTTTTCAGAATGGCTCAGAAAAAATGACAGAAGGACCAGATTATTTGCTAAGTTTTTACGAATAAGCCAATATTTCCTTTTACCTAACACTCAAATAAAAAGCAAACAAAATAGATAAAATTGCGGAATTCCGCAAAAATATCCATTACAATAATTCTATATTGAGAATTGTCTTTATTTTCAACGTTAGCGATTTTGCAAAAAAGTCAAAAACGCCAACGTTAACACAGAATAGCTATAAATAATGTGCCACAAATTTAAAATTATTCTAATTTTGTGGCACATTTCTAATTAACAGTTATCTAAGGAAATGCAAACAACTAATATTCAATTAAGTTAACAATATTTCCTTTTTACCAAGAAGAAAGTCTAAAATATTTATATGAGAAATACCATTTCTAGAAAAATCTATTCTATCCATTGATAGAACATACTTTGGAGAAGCATCTCGTATTGGGCTAAAAGCCCCAAATTCTCTTTCTAAAGTTGATGGATTGAATAAATAATAAGCAACCTGAATAAAACATTTCTTTTTTCCATCAATAACTACAAAATCTACTTCACCTTTATAAGTTTTACCAACAAACACAACATAATCTCTTGAAATCAACTCGTTATAAATTATATTTTCCAAGAAAAAAGTATCTTCACTATTTACAAAATTAGTATTTATTGTTCGGAAACCAGTGTCAATAGCATACTGTTTTTCCACATAAGCCATATATTTTTTCCCAGGAATATCAAAACGTTTAACT
>JAFXRA010000358.1 GCA_017526725.1 Candidatus Rifleibacteriota bacterium | reverse complement strand
TTATTAAAATAAAAACAGAATCTAGCGTTAACGATTTCTATCAGACCAGAAATGCAAAAGAAGCTCAGCAGATGGTTCAGTTATTGAAAGACATTTATAAAGAAAATAAAGGAGAACAAAATGGAACAAAATAATTGCGGAATAAGACTTTATAATTTATTTCCAAGAATAGTCGGTTCTATTCCCAGATGGGAAGAACAGGTAGACCGAATTAAAGACATGGGTTTCAACGCTATCTGGGTAAATCCATTCCATTATGCCGGTTTCAGCGGCAGTCTTTACTCTCCAAAAGACTATTATAGAATTGCTGACATGTTTATAGATAATTCTATAGATGTTGCTCCATTTGACCAGCTTAAATCATTTATAAAGAAATGCCACGATTCCAACATTAAATTTATAATGGACTTAGTTATAAATCATACAGCAATAGATTGTGATTTAATAAAAGAACACAAAGACTGGTATAAGCTTGATGAAAACGGCAAAGTTATAAATCCGGGTGCTATGCATGAAGGTGTTTGGCACGCTTGGGGCGATTTAGCCGAAGTGAATAATCTTAATTCCCCTGACAGAGACAATCTTTGGAACTTCTGGTGGAATATGATGAAATATTATCTTGATATGGGCGTAGATGGCTTCAGATGCGACATGGCATATCAGGTTCCATCAGACTTATGGAGATATTTAATCCCTAAATCTAGAGAAGCAAAACCTGGCTGCTTGTTCCTTGCCGAATCCTTAGGCTGTGATTTCAAACAGGTTCAGGAACTCGCTAATTTAGGCTTTGACTATTTGTTCAACTCTTCTAAATATTGGGATTTCAACGAATTCTGGGGAATGGAACAATACCACAAAACCTCTCAGATTGTAAAAACCATATCTTTCCCAGAATCCCATGATACCGCCAGAATGATTACAGAAACAAACGGTGATATCGCTGCAATTAAAAGACGATTGCTATTCTCTGCTGTTTTCAGCGCTGGTTATATGATTCCTGTCGGTTTTGAATTCGGCTTTACCAGACAATTAAACGTTGTTCAGACTCAGCCCGACTGGTGGGAAAATACACTTGTAAATTTCACCGAATACATTAAGAAAATCAATGCATTGAAAGATAAATACCCTGTTCTCAATGTAGAACCAGGCATCGAAATTGTAGACCAGGCCAACTGGGCAAATGTATTCTGTTTCAAAAAGACTATGCCTAATGAAAAATCAATCTTTGTAATGTTAAACAAAGATACTGTTGAATATCAAAATGTTTTCATTCCTGATTTAACCACTATATTAGGCGAAAATGGAATAATAGATATAAGTCCTGAATACAGTATGAATTATCTGCCATACTCATTTGATTATAATTTAAGACCATCTGAAGTTAAGATTCTTGCTCAGAAATAACTGATAACAAAAAAAGCATGGCTTTCATAGCCATGCTTTTTTTTATTTTAGCACCAAATCGTCTATGAATAGACATCATTTTTCTGTTAGAATTTAGTATAAAATTCTGTCCAAAATAAGTTGTAGTCACAGTCTCTGGTATTATTCTGTTTACCATGACCGGCTTCTATATCATTAACTTTATCTAACTTACCATCATACATAAATCTAGTAAAACCAGACTTCCATTTTAAATTACGGGATATAGTATATCTATATTCAGCAGTAAAAACATCGGCTTCACCAGAATCAGTTCCTAATGGATTAAAATTATCAATACCATTTACTTTATCTTTTTGTTCTCTTAATAAGTCATAAGCCAATCTGAAATAGTGCTTTGGCCGAGACTTGGGTTTAAATTCTACCTGAATCTTAGTATCTGTAAAGTTATGAGTATCACCGTTAATTATGAAGTTATTTACAACTCCCATCAGGTTATCTAATCTGGTAATATCTTCCAATGGAGATTCTGGAGCATAAGCAAGTCTTCTGTCTCCACCCAGGAACAAACCGCCATGAGCTTCTTTATCAGCAATGTAATAAGATACTTTACCAGCAAATTCACTCTTGGGCTCATAATTCAAAGCCACATACCCGATTTTACCATTGTCATCGATATTATTAGGTCCGCCAGCAGCATAATCCTGTTTCAACTTAGTGAATACTGCTGAAACATCATATGATAAATTATCATTTTTGCCTAATTTACCATGTGAACCAAGTTCAATATCATATCTTGAACTGTCTGTAACTAGCGGGTCATTGGCTTTATTGGTCAGACTGTAACCAGCTGGTCCGTGTTGTCCATAAAAGCCTATGTAATAATTACAATCTTTCTTATTTTGTTTAATATTTAAATTCCAAATCTGGTATTCATCGGAACCATTTTTGCGGTTGAAATAAGAATTAAGCTGATATGTTAAGTCGCCTTTCTTTGTTGTGTACCTGGCAACATCAACATATTGGTTTATAAGTAATGAATGACCAGTAGCTTCAAAAGTTCTTCCAAATAAAATATCTCCGTCAAGCTTGTTTTTCAATTGCAGAAAAGCCAAGTCACAAATACCTGTGGTATGGTTAGCACCTCTCCAGGTTCCGCTATCACCTAAACCGTTCATTAAACGCCATCTAACAACAGCCATAACATCTTTATCGATATTCATCACGAATTTAAATCTCAACAAAGATGCAGCCTGATGTACACCGGTATTCCCATGAGGATATTTTAAATCAGTACCTCTAATTAAATAATCTCCGCCAATTAAAACTTTGTCGCCAGAATGTTCAATTTTATCTTTTATTTCAGCAACATCCCATTTTAAATTGGCAACATCTTCCTTTACTACTGACAAATCATCTTTTAAACTATTATATTTAACAGCTAATAAAGACAATTCATCTGAGAATTCTTTTGTTAACTTATCAATTGAGTTAACTGAGTTTTTATCTAATGCAGATGGATTATTACCATATTTTACTTCTATTTCAGCTAAACCTTTAGCCAACCAAGAAGCCATAGTAAATCTATCTGTGGGCTTGTTACCAGAAAAATGTTTAGTATCAACAGAACTGATAACACCTTTTTCTGAAAGTTCATTTATAGCTTCATAAGCCCAGTGTCCAACAGGTACATCATCAAATGGATGACCGAAAACATTGCTTTGATTCATTAAAAACAAAGCAGAACAAATTAGAATATAATTAAATTTACGCACAATTATCTCCTATAAGGGTGAATTTATATACTTATATTTTCTTATATACAACCTTAGTTGGAATCCCCGCGTCTGCCGCGTCTGAGTTTTCTATTGTAACAATATGGATCTATTTTACTAGAAACAGCTTTAAATACACTAGGATTATAAGAATGCATTTCATGCATTACTAGACGGCCATATGCGTCGATTACAATAATATTTGGAACATTGTAATTAACTCTCAAACTTTTGCCTATTACTCCATCCCAGTCTAACAAAACAGGAACAGAGGCATTAAATCCTCGCCATTGGTCATAGATTACCTGTCGACTAGTGTTCCAGGAAACTTTTCTTAAATTAACTACCCATAAAACATAAGCTTTTCCCGGAATCATAAACTTCTGTCTAAATGATTCAGCCCATTTTAATACTTCGTATCTCTGATACCTATGAGCAGTTAAAATTATTACAGGTTTACCTCTTAAATAAGTGCTCACCCATCTTTGCCCGTAAATATCTTCTAAATCAAAGTAGGTAAATGGGGAACCAAGCGAGATTTTACTGTAATAACAATCGTAAGCCCTTGCAGGCTGTGGAGCAAATAAAGCAATTGCTATAGCTAAAATAGCTAAAATCCGTTTTAATCTAAGCATTTCTAAACCTCCGTGTTTATCTAAATATATAAAAAATTCAACCTATAGCAAGCAAAAAAAAGACCTTAGCTTAAGCTAAGGTCTTTTATGAGATTCTATGATCTAATTATGAATTAGAAATCATCAATCATATCAACATATTCTGGATGGTCAATGTAAGGATTTCTGTTGTTCTGCAAAGCTTCAACTTTATCATTTCTAGCCATTTCATTTGCATCAACAGGGTCTTCTTTATGCCATTTTCTAAGAACTTGTTCCTGCTTATCATCAATCTTCTGATTGTAAACAGTTGCAAAATAGAACATTGATCTGGCTACATTGCCGCGATGCTGTTTTCTAACTTCAAAAACAACTCCATCGCCTTTGCTGCCGCCAACGTTAAATTTTGGATGTGGATCAGTTACTAAACCAAATGGCAGATTTCCTCTAATAGAATTAGCTTTTGATTCAGTTGGATATAAATGATGAATATCGGTTTTTGCTACACCCTTGGCACCCTTAGACTGCGGCCAG
>JAFXRA010000357.1 GCA_017526725.1 Candidatus Rifleibacteriota bacterium | reverse complement strand
TACTGCAGCACCACCGCCTGCTCCACCACCGACACCTGCGCCACCAGCGGCTGGAGCAGGAATACCAATACCTAATGACAATACACCGGCATAGTTTTTGATTGTATCATCGCTGATAGCCTTAACAGCAATATTATTAGTAGCAGAAATCAAAGTGCTATTAAGGATTTCGGCTATAGTATTATATTTTATTTCATTATAGGCAATAGAACCTGAAATGCTTACCCCAGCACCAGAACCTGCAATACCAATGGTTGTGATATCCTGATTACTGAAAGAAACAGCAGACAGATTCTTGACCTTAAAGTTGTTTTTATCAAGAGTTGTCTGAACCTTACCACCCATGCGGTTAACAGAAACACCTGCGCCTATAGAAACACTACCGGCACCAAGAACAACGGCAGCCAGAGAACCAGTATTACCTATTGCAGTAGCGGAAGTATTAAAAGTTCCGCTAGCATTATCTGTTGTGCTCTTTTCTACTTTGGTATAGACATCTCTGAATATATCGTTATTAACAGCTGCACCATCGAAAGCAAATGTTCCTGCGCCACCGCAGCCTAATGCTAAAGACAGATTGTTAGATTCAGAGTATGCTCTGACATTTGAATTCAAAGCCTTAAAGTTGGTATTATTTAGTTTTGCAGTTGTTTCACCAGTAATATGATTAACTGTTACTGCACCACCTATAGAAACTTTCTTTGAAGCAGTTACAGCACCGCTTAAGCCCTTAATATCAGCAGAATCTGTTGCAAGAATATTCATTTCCTTCAAATCGGAAATTTTTGTAGCGGTTGATGAATTACCTACGGAGGATGTAGCATTATTATCAATTTCGTTTATAACAACAGTTCCACCAATAGCAACATTCTTAGCAGCTTCAACAGAAACAGATACACCCCAGATATTAGAAGTATTTTCTGAATTTAAAGAAAGCGTAGAAGTCTTAGAAGCTATGCCAGTTACAGAACCACCATAAAGTTCAGATTTTGCGGTATTAGTAATAGAGTTATAAGCTACTGATGCACCTACGGCAGCATATCCTTTGCTTGCAGAGAATTGACCGCCAACACCAACTAAAGAAGCGTCATTTAAAGATTTAAGATTTAAACTATCAGATTTTAAAGTATTATTAGAGAATTTAACATTTGCAGTGTTTCTAATTGAATTCCAGCCAGCAGAACCAACGCCAGCGCCTTTATCTTCTTCGCTGGAAACAGCAGCTCCAATACCAAGTGTTATTGCATTAGTATGAGAGATACTTTGAGCATCAAGCTTTTTATTTGTTGTGATATTTGAATTTTCAACATTTACATTAAAATGATTGTCGATTTCATTAATTGCGGCACCAAGACCAACTGCAGTTCCACCATAAGCACCAGAAATTGACGCAGTGACAAGTAAAGAGCCTTTTCTGTCAGAAGTAAGTTTTCCTAGTTCTGTAGTGCCAGTAGCAGTGTCTAATCCTGTATAAAATTCTTTGCCTTCCTTATCGATAAAATCAATATTTTTACCGTTTCTTTCAAGATTGTCATTATAGGTCTTAACGCCGGAATCATTTGTTCTAACGTCTTGAGCTCTAATTGAAAGATTATCTGCTTTTATCGTAGCATTTTTAATATTTGCATTGCTAGTATTATTAAGTTCTGAATAAACTCCAGAGCCTGATACTCCAAATGAACCATGGTCTACACCAGCAGAAACAGCGGCTGCTATACCTGCATTTACTATAGTTGAAGCCTGCAGAGAGTTTACCTCTACATTATTCATATGGTTCAAATCACCACCATCAATTTGAGCAGTAAGATTATTAGTTATTTTCGCAACATCTATAGAAACGCCAACAGCACCTTTCTGCTTACCAACACCTGCAGAAATACCGCCAGTAACCTGAGTATCTGCTTGATAAGCAGTAACTGCCATACTGGTTATATTTTTTGATCCGCTTGCAGTAATATCTGTATTTTGAACTTCAGAAGTAACTGTATTGTTTAATAGATTTACAGAAGCATTTATTGCACCAGAACCAGATTCCTCTGAATGTTGACTACTTGCTATAATCTGTAATCCAAGGCCAGCAGCAATGTTATCGCCGCCATTTATAGCGAGAGCATTAACTTGTTTTGCATCAGAAATTTCTGATTTGTTAATCAAAGTTTCAGTTGTATTATCAATTAAATTAACAGCAACAGAACCATCTACACCAACTGATTTGCCTGCTCCTTTATCGCCCTGCGCCATTAAAGCTGCTGCACCAGCAAAAGCCAAATGATGAGCTGAGTTTATAGCAGAAGCTTCAAGTTTCGCGTTATTCTGTCCTTCAAAATCAAAAACAGCATTTTGAATTACAACTTTTGTTTTATTTGTAATATCATTTGCTGCAGAACTTCCATTCACAGTTAAAGAAAGACTGGTATCAGGTCCAGGAGCGGGAGCTGGTGCTGGAGCAGCAGCAGGAACAGCAGGATTATTAACATCAACTTTTAGAATCTTTGCTAATAGGTTATATTTAAGATAATCAATACCATCATCAATTGTTGAACCAGATACGAATTCATCAACAATACAGGCTTTATCAGCAAAATCATCATATTTTGATTTATCATCAATACCTACAGAACCAGATACACCAACGGAATTAATAGTACCTGTGGTTTTAGCAACAGCCTGAAATATATCAGCAGTAATAGTAGCTATTTTGGGATTCTTTAATGTTTTGCTTAACCCTTTTTTTACACGAATATCCTGCCAATAGTCTTCATTATCTTGAATTAGAATCTGATTTTCTTTGTCTAAGAATGTTAAAGCCAGACTTATTCCAATACCTTTCTTTTCAGTGTTGGTAAGAGCTCCGACAATATTATGAGCTTCTGTATTATTATAAGCATTTAAATTGATTGTATCAGCAGAAAGCGAAGTTCCATCATCTATTCTGATATTTGAAAAGCTATCAGAATCAATAACAGAAGCCATGCCATTAAAACCGCTATTTACAGAGGAAACTCCCATAACCAATTCTATAGGTTTAAAAAGGTTTGTAGCATTAACATCAAGAGAGTCGGTCTTATCGCTTCCTATAGAGGCTCCATTAGCAATTAAAACATTTGATTCAGAATTATTTTTATGAACAATGACTGAAACACCTGCAGAATTATCAGCAGTATTATTCTGGTATAGTAAGGGAATACCCCCTATCATTGTTGTAGTAGTTACATCACTCTTAGAATTAATACCGATACTTGAAGAATCAAGAGAATCAATCAGAGTATTATTTCCAACAAATATATTACTTTTTGCGGAATTATTTCCTATATAAATAGAAGCGCTAACAGCAAAAGGCGAATCATTTTCTACATCAGAAGTATTAACCCCACTTGAAACATCAACATTTACGTAGTTTGTGTAATCTTTAAACTCTAAAATAGATTTTAAAGTTTCTACTAGTCTTCCAACAAGACTATCTTCTGTTACAACTGCTTCCGTTTTTATCAGGTCATATACTGAATTAAAAGCTTGGCAAACTTCTCGCCAAACTTGTCCAGCTTGCTGAGCATTGCCAGCAGATGTCATATCTAACGGGTCTTTAACAAGAGTAAAAAGCTTATCAAAACTTTCGCTGACTTTTTTAGCTTTATCATATGGATTTTTGAACTAAAATAATCAGTAACTTTTTCCCAAGCATCTTTCAAATCTTCAACCAATACTTCTGGACGTCTATATGGTTGATAAACAGTGCTTTCGATGCTAACTTCTTTTCCAGAAATAGTAGTTTTTGGATTTGTTGAATCATCTATAAAAATATTAGATGAATAATCATAATCGTTATAAAGAAAGGCTATAGAGGTTTCAAAGCTAGAACCTGCTTGTTTAGCAGTGCATAATATATCTGAAGTAGAACTATACTTAGTATCCATTACACTCATTTCAGAAGAAAGGTTTAGCTCGCCAGTCGTCTTGATTATAGAACCAGGCTTAATATTTAAATTTGCAGTATGTTTACCTGAACCATAGGCAACGGCCCCTGCAATACCGAATTTTGCAGCATTAGACTTTGGAAGAGCCCCAGCAATGTGATTTGCGAGATGAAGCTTTTCATAAATATCATTCATTACCATCGATTTAACTTTGCCAACAGGTTCCTGCCAAGCTCTACCATCTCCAGTAATTCCTGAGTTAGAAGTCAACTCATCAGATTCTATTGAATTAGAAACATTTATAGAAAATGAACCAACTTGATTTTTAACATCAATATTGCTTTCAACATTTGCATTGGCTTCAGAATCAAAAAAAGCGAGAGCAATAGATGGTTCTGCATAAGTAGTTCTTCCTAAAAAGCTTTTTGAAGAAACAGAGTTTTCACTTTCTACATTAGAAGCGAGTTCGATCGTATATTTGGCATCAAAACTTGCATTTTTACCGATATTCAGCGTGGATTTATTTTCATGTTTGCCTAAAGCAAAAGCTATGCCTGCACCAGCTCTGGAAGAACTTGTCTTAGCTTTTGAAGAAGCAGAAAGAACAGAAGTGGATTCAGCAACAATTGATATTGATTTTTTTGGTTCTTCGCCTTCAGGAACTTTTTCACTTTGAAGATTTGATTTAGCAGAACCATCAAAAGTAACAGAAGCATTAGCTTCTGATATATTTACTGCTACTGCAACAATTGGAAGCCAGTTCATATCAGAGATTGCTGTTTCATTTGAAACTCTAGAAGCAGTTTTAGCACCAGATTTTTGTTTAGAATTGGTAATTGCAGCAACTGAAAGAGTTCCATCTGCTTCAAGTTTTGCCCCTTTTTTTACTTCAACATTTGAAAAAGTCTTAGAGTAAAGAACATTAGCATCTATATTCAATGGGAATTTTGCGAATGCAGTTCCCATTAATTCTAAACCCAATGAAACAAAATTTTCTGATTTAAGAGTGTTGATGTTATCAGAAGTAGCTTTAACAGAGAGATTGCCTTTAGCATTAATAGAGCCATTTACAATTATTCTAGAAGAAACATTAGCGATATTTGATGCCTGATCAAACGCCTTCTTCTGGCCTTTACTATTGACTTCCTTAACATGACCATTTGATGCATAAGCAATCAGAGAAGCATCACCACGGCTCTTTAT
>JAFXRA010000356.1 GCA_017526725.1 Candidatus Rifleibacteriota bacterium | reverse complement strand
CACCATTAATTCTAATACTCTAAAAAAATTTTGTCAAGGGGGTACGAAACTTTTAAAAAACTGTTTGTGAAAATTGTTTGAGGGTGTTTTTTTATATATGATAGAACAAAATTTTTATGGTGTGAACTACCAAAGACGGGATTTTTGTATTTTATTCAAAAAAATATTATTTTTCTTTTAACAAAATTTATAAATTTGTATTATTAATTTTAAATCAAATTATTTATAAAAACGGAGAATCAACAAATGAAAAAAACAATAAAAGTAGACGGAATGCATTGCAATCACTGCAAAATGAGAGTAGAAAAAGCTCTTAAAGGTTTAACCGGTGTTACTTCTGCTGTTGTAAATTTAGAAGCTAAGACTGCTGAAATAGAATCTAATGCTGAAATAGATGATACTGCAATTGAAGCAGCTGTCGATGATGCAGGATTTAAGGTAATTAAGAATTAGGAGTTCTCTATTCTGATAAAGAATGTCTAAGACAAGAAAAAGTGTTTTAATTATCTGCATAACTTTACTGATTATGCTTGTTCCTGTTTGGTTATGCAGCAGTAGAATCGTCAAGGGTACCTCTTTTGTAAATTCTGATCCGGATTCTTTGTTCTATTATAGGATTGTGGACCAGGCGTTACAAAAGGGTAGTGAAAAATATATTGATTACGATAATTACGGAAACTTTCCACATATATTCAAAATAGGGTACCCCAGATTCTATTATTGGCTTTTATATTCTTTCAAATTTATATGTACAAATTTATCATCTAAAAATTCTGAATTTTTATTTGGGCTTTTACCTGTAATAACCACAACTTTAACGGCATTAATAATTATAATTTCCCTGACTTTTTTAAAATATCCGCCGTTATTTATTGTTTTAACAGCTTTAACTTTAATTCCTTCATTGCCGGCTTTTTCTGTAGGAAATTTTGCTAAATTTGATTATGACCATATTTTATCTTTATATTTATGGCTTTGGCTGCTAAGTTCAATGTTTTATCAAGACAGCAGCAAAAAAAAGTGGCTGTATATAGGCGGTGTTTTTGCTGGTTTGGTTTTGGGTAGTTGGATTGGATCATTGCTAATTTTTGTTGTTGTTGCAGTTGTCTGCTTTGGTTTATGGTTTATAAATTCTAATTTATGTAAAAAGTATTTAACTTTTTGTTATACAACTTTTGGAATAGCAACTATCATAAACTCTTTAATTATTTTGATCTCACCCAGCAGATACGGCACTGTTCTTCTTGATTTTGGAATTATTCATATATCTGCTATGGTTATAATTTCTTTAGGAATTTATGTCTTATCAAAATATAAGCCTACCAATAAATTCAGAATTATACTTTTAGTCTTGGCTATTGGAATTCCTTTGGTTTTTTATTTAATTAATCCTGTGAATTTTCAGGATTTAATAGAAAAAGTTTTTGGCTCAGACCCTATTTATCAGGAAATACAAGAATTACAGCCGTTGATAGAATTAAAGCCAATGCTGCATTCTAATATTCATTTTATAGATAAAGCTTTACAAAATTATGGCTTTTTTATCTTCCTTTTACCCCTTTTCCTTTTTGTTTCTGTGAAAAGGTTTATAAATAAAGATTCTGTCTCTTTATTAAAACTTTGGGTTACAGTAGTAATCTTGGCTAGTTTTTATCAAAACAGATATACTAGAATTTTCGGTATAGGAAGTTGTATTTATGCTGCTTTCATTTTTTTCTATTGTTTGTGCCTTTATAAAGAAAAAAACAGATATAAAAATCAATCTTTATTGAGTAAAAGTCTTTATATATTAGTCATATTAGTATTTATTTCTATAATTAGACTTACTTCCTGGTCTTATATTTTGCCGAATCCTTTGAGTAATGACGGTATAAGAACTTCTGAAATGGAAGCCTATAAATGGATAAAAGCTAATACGCCGCAAACTTCCGGGTATTATGATGATAAAAAGCCAGAGTATGGAATATTAGCCTATTGGGATTTTGGACATCAAATCAATTATTTTGCTCACAGACCTGTTATAGCTAATAATATGCAAAATGGGGTAAAAAATATGGCTGATATTTTTTCTTCAAAAGATGAAGAAACGGCTTTTAGGCTTTGTGAAGAATTAGGAGTTAAATATGTCTTTATGGCTCCAGACAGAGTGCTTTTCCCATCAACTATTAATTATTGGCCAGCTTATAAGAACCAGGAAAGAGGTCCCGGTTATCAGGCATTGCCCTCTAACGTTGTACGCAGCAATGATTATGAAAAATGGTTCTTTTATTGGTTAAATCAAGATTTTGGAATGAAACCCAGAGGTGATTTTGGAACAACAACCCATTTCAGAATCCTTTTTGCTAATTCAGAAAAACAGTCTCCAACCTTTTCTACTATGCTTTTTGAAGTCGTGAAAGGTGCCAGGTTGATTTTGAAGGCTCAACCAAATTCAACAGCTAGTATATCTTTGCATATGAGAATAGGTAAGAAGTTTGGAGCCTACCAAAAAGAAGTTAAAGTTTCAGAGGATGGTTATGTTTGTTTCATTCTTCCTTATTCCTGCTATTTTAATAATGGAATTGTTTCTACCGGAGAACTTTATGATTTCTTTATTGTTTCACATGAAACAGGCAAGAGAGTTAAAGGCAGAGTTTCTATAAAAGAAGCGGATGTTATTGCTGGAAATCAGGTTGCTACAGGATCTGTAGTTATTTTTAAGTGATATTGAAAAAACAAACTAATTTAATTAAAACTCCTGGTTTACATAATATTAATATTCTGTATGTGAATTAAGACTTTTTGTTTTTCTTTTGTTATTGATAAAAAAAGATAAATCTTAGTCGATGTATATAAAGCATTAACCTTATTGACTTAGCTGTTAAACAGCAAAAAATAAATATATTAGAAGATTATGGAAGAAAATAAACAACAGTCTGATGATTCCTGTGAAACAATTGATGAATCAGTAAGCAGGCAATTAAATGATTCACGTGAAACTATAGAATCTTCAGAAAAAACTGAATCTGTTCAACCTAAAAAAACTTCTGTTGCCAGATCCGCTGCGATAATGGGAATTGCAACTTTCTTAAGCAGAATCGCTGGATTAGTCAGAGAGCAGACTTTTGCATATCTTTTCGGCGCAGGAAAATGGACAGATGCTTTTAATGTTGCATTTAAGATACCCAATTTGTTAAGAGATCTTTTTGCTGAAGGAGCAATGAGTGCCGCTTTTGTTCCTACCTTTAACTCTATTTTGCAGAAGGAAGGCGAGGAAAAGGCATTCAGACTTACAAACCTTACTTTTTGTGCAATTCTAATCATTGTTGGAACATTAACTGCATTAGGTATGATTCTGAGTCCATATATTGTACAGATACTTGCCCCTCAATTTATTAATGATCCGGAAAAATTCAATGTTACGGTTACAATGACCAGAATTATGTTCCCGTTCTTACTTGTTATTTCCTGGGCGGCTATTTCCATGGGAATGTTAAACTCACTGGGCGAGTTTTTTATTCCGTCTGTGGCACCTGTTTTTCTAAATCTTTCAATGATTTTGTCGGGTTGGCTTATTTGCCCTTTAGCAGTAAAGTTTAACTTGCCTTCAATTACAGGTATGGCAATAGGTGCTATGCTTGGCGGAATTATGCAGTTTGCTGTTCAGCTTCCTTCTCTTATTAGAAAGGGTTGGAAATTCTTCTGGTGCTTAGATTTTAAAGACCCGGGCATTAAAAAGATTGGCAAATTGATGATTCCAGGAACAGTGGGATTAGCTGCAACTCAAATCAATGTGGCCGTGAACACTATTTTGGCTACTTCTCAAGGGGATGGGGCTGTTAGCTGGATAAGCTATGCATTTAGAATAATGCAGCTGCCTATAGGTATTTTTGGGGTTGCGGTTGCTCAGGCAACCTTGCCTGTAATTTCCAGACAGGCAGCAAGCGGAGATAAGGATGCTATGGCTGGGACTCTGGCCAGTTCTATAAGATTATCTTCTTTTATTAATCTTTGGGCTTGTTTCGCTTGTGTTGCCTTGGCAGAGCCTGTTATAAGAATTATTTATCAGCACGGCAGATTTGGAATAGAGGATACTTTGGCTACAACGGCAGTATTGAGAGCTTATTCTATCGGTCTGGTATTCTATGCGCTGATAAAGATTTTAGGCCCGGCATTTTATGCCTTAGACGATACGAAAGTTCCTGTAAAGGCCAGTATAATTTCTATTATTGTTTCTATTGTGTTAAGTCTTTCTTTGATTAAGCCTTTTGGTTATATAAGCCTACCTTTTAGCAGCAGTATGGCTGCTATTGTTAATGCGGGTTTTCTATTTTTCGTTTTACAGAATAGAGTGGGGGGCTTTGGAAAATACTCTCTAATTTCAGGTCTTATTAAGATTCTGATATCAACTGCTCTTTCCGGAGTTGCAACCTATTATTCATATGTTTATTCTGTTAGTTATATCGCTTCAGCACTGCCAAAGTATGCTGCCGGAACCTTTATAAACTCTTCTGTTGCTATGTGTGCCGGTGGTATTGCAGGTTTAATTGCATTATACGTTATTTCCAGACTGCTTCATGTAGAAGAAGCTGACAAAGCTGCTGAATTGGTTTTAAATAAACTTCGCAGAAGAAAAAAATAGGTAGTTGCTAAAAATAGAATATTTGCCTATAGTTTTGTAGATGTAATTCTATTTTTCTTAAGGTTTGTTTATGTATTATGCCGTAAATTGGTCTAGTTTTATAGGCTGCTCGCTACTCATTATGGTAATCTGGGGTTTTATGGCAGCAGCTTTCTATTCATGGGGCGGTTTTTTGGCAAAACTGACTGGTATTAACATTGAGGGCAACAAAAAACATGCCGCAAAATTATGGTTGGGCTGGGTCTTTGGGCTTTTCTTTTTTGCTTTTTATCACTTGTTTTTGCCTATAAATGCATTTGCAAGCTGTTTGTTCTATGTTTCAGGCATAATATTTTTCTTTATCAAATATGGAAAAAGGCTTTTGCCTTTTTTGAAATCAATCGGCACCTTTAAGCTTATTGCTGTTTTTTTTATCTTCTTTACTTCTGCTATTATTGCGATTCAACTGCCTGTCAATTATGATACCGGCTTATATCACCTGAATTCTATCAGATGGGCAAATGAACATCATATAATCAAAGGTATAGGCAACGTTCATGTAAGACTGGGTTTAAATCAGCTTTTCTTTTTATATGCGGCTTCTCTTAATTTTCATCCTTTCTTTAACGACTATGCATTTCATGCTGCCAACAGTTTTCTATATGCGGTATTTGCTGCATCTATGGTGTTGAGCGGAACAATTGTAGATTTGCTGCTTTTGTGCCTTTTCTTCTATATTCCTATGCCCTATTATTGGATAGCGAATCCGACTCCAGATATAGCTTCGACTTTATTACAGATAACTGCTTTCTGGTTCTTTATCGAAGCTGTTTATTTCAGGCCTGATGGGAAAGATAAGGCTCATGTAATTTCTCTGGCAGCAATCTTATCTGCTATTCTTGTTACTGTAAAGCTTAGCAATATTGTTTTTGCTTTGGGCTTAGGTTTTATTACCCTGATTTATTGCAGAAAACACCCTTTTGACACTGTTGGTAAAAAGGTATTCGGTAGAACTTTTGCTTTTATTGGTATATTTGTGGCTTTGTGGGTGTTAAGAGGTTATATACAGTCTGGTTATCCGGCTTTCCCTTCCGATATAGGCGGTATTAAGTTCGACTGGTCTGTTCCCAAAAGACTTGCAAATTATATGGAAAACTGCGTGTATTGCGGTTCTAGAACCAATGGACAAATAGTTAATCCTAAGCATCCTATTTTTATGGAAAAATGGGCTTGGCTTGATGCCTGGGTAAAATGGAATTTCTTTGACGAAAAAGAATACTTGAGCGGTGATTATAAAACTGATACGGTTACCTGGTTAATGCTTATTTTATTCCCAATGATTATGTTTAACTGGGGAATGGGTTCTATAACGCTCTTTATTATCTCGACTCTTTTGTTTCTTATCTGGCTGCGTGCCTTAATTCGTAAAAAAGTGCTTTTTAGCCAGACTAACTATATGTTTTATCTGTTTCTGGTTGCTTTCGCCTCTGTTTGTTTCTGGTTTTTTGTAGCTCCAGAAGTAAGATTTGCTAACGGTATCTTTATCGTGCTGTTTATCTCTTCTTTGTTGTTGGTGAAAAAAGCCTATCCTGCATTAGGTGTGAATATAGAAATAAAAAGAAATATGCTTATATTCCCGATAATAATATTTATTTGGGCTTTTGGTCTTGGATACTCTGTTGATATGTTCAGAGCAGATGGAATGATGAAACTGAAAAAAGTGCCTATGAATACTTTTGTTACAGATTCGGGAATAACTCTGCTGGTTCCCGTTTTAAGTGACCAGTGCTGGGATTCTGAACTGCCTTCTACACCAGAGCCAGAAAAAGGGTTGGCTTTAAGAGGCACCTCAATAGATGATGGTTTTTGTTTAAAAGAGTAAGCATAGAAAAAGGGGTAATTTTGTCATTTTTTATGTGATATTTTTGTCCTAAAAAGATATTAAAAATTATTAATGTTATGTAAACCAAATAAATAATAAACCGTAAAAAAGTCTTTTAAGCGGTACATTCACTGTGGTATAATAATAATATGCTGTATAAATTTTATAACAAAAAGGGTAATATTACTGTTGTTCTTATTGGGCTTATCAGTGTTATGATACTGATGACCATAGCTTTGTCTAAAAGAATGACAGGTCATACTCAACTGCTTACTTTAGGCGACTACACTCAGATAAGTCGATATTTTCTTGAATCATACATTAGTCATATTATGCAGCAGGTCAGAGAACAGGTCAATGATCCCCAATCAGCTTTGAATGAAGAAATATGTAAGGCATTAGATAATCCCGAAACAGGAAAGGATTTAAAACCTTATTTTAATTATAAAACTTCAAGTGAAATAGAATTCATTCAGAATCAAGCTTATGGAAGCAACAATAAAATTACAAATGCCAGCTATAGTATAAGACTTACTGGCAAAAATACAACAGATGCTATCGGATATCCTGAAGGAGTTAAAGCCCCAGATGATAAAAAAGATTTAGAAAAAAAAGGTTATATAGAAGTTTCCTGTTCTTGTGAATTTAATAAAAGAAACTATATTTTGACAGTTCAGTATCCTTTTACTGTTGTTTATCGTATGACTCCGATTATAAAGGATTTCATGCTGTATGTTGATAGAATGAACTGTGAACAGAATTTTGGATCAAGCAGCAATTTCGATAAATTGAATCTTGTTAAAATTAAAGATAATGAATATGCACCTAGTGGAGAACAGGACTTCAGAAAATATAAAAGTAGTAATGCTGACGTAAGCCAGATGGTATTGATGCAGCCTCTAGATGTAAATGAAAAATATTTTAATACTGATGTCAGTGGTAAAGTTTATTTAGGTGCACCTTTTCAAGGTTCTTTCGGCAGTTCAGATGTTTATGACCAGCCTGTTTATTTAAACTTAACCGGTGGTGATGTAGACAAGAATATTAGTGAAACTTTTCTTATTTCAGCGAGAGATATTGGTGTTGCTACAGACAGTGTTCTTGAACCAAGAACATTTTTACCTATTCCACCTGGTGATAAATACCTTATGTTGAATTGCTGGCCAGTTCCGTTAGAAAACTTTGCTAATGCCAATATGAGTGTTATGGGTTTTTGTGATCAGGCAAAAGAGGTTCTTAGTGATGCTGGAACATGGAGGTTAAAGGATTTTCTTATTCCACCAGATAATAATGTGGAGCATTTAAAAAGGATTGAAGTGGGAGTCAATAAATTAGAGGATTCTTTGCAATATGCTACTTCATTAAAACTATTTGGTATAAATGTTTATAATCAAAATAGCGGCTCTATGTTGGTTCCTAGAGAAATATACGGAAATGTTTTCGCTAGATTTATAGTTTTAACTTTTTGGTGGCCGAATGGTTGTGCTGGACTTCCTTTATATTATGATCTGAACAGGAAAATTGATGAAATTCCAGAACAAATACTTACTTATGATCCTATTACTGGTGATCCTATAACAAGAAAATTCGAACCTAAAACAGATGAAGAACTTTACAGTAAAGATGTAGATTATAAGTTTTTCATGTCTAAGATTGTTTCTGGGGAGGCTTGGGAAAACTATAAAGACAAGGATTGGGCTTCTAATTTTTTTATGCCTATGAATATGAAATTAGATGTTCAGACACTTTCTGAATCAAATCATGAGCTTTTTAATGAAAGTAATTTTAAACCAAAAGATGGATTCGAAATTGATGGAGTACAAATGAGGTTTAACAAATTTGGTGAAGAATGGTTTGGGGTTAGTCCTGAAGGCACAGACAAAGAAAATATTTCCCCAATTGAAAAACGTATAGGAAGAGCTTTTAAAAACGGTGAAGAATTTTTAGACGCTGTTGGTTACCCTGAAAAATTTCTTGTTAATGGCGTTGTTTATGTTGGGGGAGGTAAAGAAGGAGAAGATAAAGGTCTTACTTTAGATAAAGATCTTATTCTAGATGATAAAAACTGCAGTGGTGGAATAATTCTTGTTGATGGGCCTATAAATATTAGAAATATTTATAGGGGTGATAATAAACTAAAAGCTAATAATTTCAAACTAGAAGACAACAGTGCTGGTGATATGTTCAAAAAATGGAACAAAGAAAGTCCTTCTGATGCTGAAAAAAAATATGCTATACCACCAGATAAAATTATTACTTTTGTTAGTCTGAAAGGAGACCCTATTACTATAAATGGCAATATAGTTTTAGGAGTTCAGCTTGTTAATTTCGGTGATCCTAATTCCCAACCAAGTAATTTTAGTAATTTAAAAGAAGAAATCCAGTGGTCTGATGAAGTAACAGATGGAATTATTTTTTATGGTTCCATAGCTTGCAACCGTTTAAATCTGATTGATAAGATTCAGAAATTCGGAAAAATCAGAAAAGCAAATAAATTTGATAATATACTTCAAGCCCCGTTTTTTCTTTATCCTCCCGTAATGGCTACAGATACCCCTCCGTTAGCTGTTCAAATAATGGAGGATATGAGAAGTTATCAGCTTACTTCAGGAGTGGCTCCAGAATGAAGCTGAGCAGAAAAGCTTTTTCAATGATTGAATTAATGGTAGGAATTTGTATCTTTGCATTGGCAATTCTTCCATTGGTGTGGATGAGCAGTAAGCAGACTACAGGAGCTTACCATGTTGGGAAGCATATGATGGCAGGGCAGTTGGCGGCCAGCTATATGGATAACATCTTAAGCCGTGATTATGATGAAATACAGAAGTTGGTTGGCAAGAAAATAGAGGGATATGTTTTAGATAAGGAAAATAATGTAAAAAACCTTATGGATTTGAAAGAGATAGCTGAAAGCCTTCAGAACGAAAAAGCAAATAATAATATACAAGCTTCCTTTAAAAACTTTAAATATAAAATAGAATTAAAAGAGAATAAAGACGAAAAAGCGATAAGAGCTATGGTTAAAGTTTCTTATCTTGTAAAAGAAGAAAGTAAAAGGATAGATGATCCTAAAAAAAGAGCATCTTTAATAATTTATTCAATTAAATATGGCAATAAAAATGAATAATAGAAGAGAAGCAAAAAAAGGTGTAACAGTTGTAGAAGTTGTTATTGTAGCAACTCTATCTTGTGTTATTCTTGGTGTTGGTATGGCTATGATGAGGCGAAGCAACACTCAGTTTAAGAAAAGTAATGATTTAATAAGCATACAACGTCTTATGGACAATATTATAGAACGTATACGAACCGATGTCAGATCTCTAAAGAGGGTAGTTCCTAAAGAAGCTTATGATGACCCTGTTGAGCAAAAAAAGAATATAATAAAAGAACAAAAAACCAATGAGATTAGTTTTATAGTTGTAAGATATGTTAATTCAGATAACGAAGAATTGGATGATAAACATAGATATGCAAAGATAACATATGAGTTTGATCCTAACGAAAAAACTCTTTATCGTAGCGAAATTATAGGCTGTAATGAATATGGTGCTGATAGTAAAACAGGTAAAGAAGATTTTAAAACTGATTTCCATGGTGCAAGACAAGTAATTTCCATGAATTTTGAACCTGTTTTTACCACTGATTTTGATGTTTATGGAGATAAAGCCGATAATCCAGAAAAAAATGGAGATGATTTCAAATGTTTGAATGTGGCGATGCAAATAGCTGCTAATGAATATAATTCTAAAGATTCAAATGCATCAACATTATCTATTGCTTGCCAGTTTTATTCAACATGTGTAGAATCAATACTAAGTATAGCAAATTTAAGGAACAAGAAATAATATTTTTCTAATTTGGAGGGATAATGAAAAAGTCAAATTTGGTACTTGCTGTAGCAATGAGTTTTTTGGTCGCTGCCGGTGCTGGTGCAGCAGATGACACGCTGATCATTAAGCAGGCTAGAGAGCTTCAATTGGCCAAGAAATATGATGAAGCTGTTAAGTTGTATGAAGCAAATATAAAAACAAGTGCTGCTTCAGAAAGACTTTATGTAGACTATGCTGCTTTACTTATAAATCTTAAGAAGTATAAAGAATGTGATGAAATGCTGACTAAAGGAGCATCTAAGTATCCTGATAGTTTGAGAATTAAAAATGCCTTAGGTATGGCAAAATATAAAAATGGTGATTTATCAGGTGCTTCATCACAGTTTTCTCAGGTATTGAGCAAAGATTCTGAAAATAAATATGCTAAGACAATGCTTGAAAATATACGTAAGGAAAAACTAGCCGCATCTTCTCCTATTGCTGATTTTACCAAAGATAAGACAGATGTAGCTGTTGGCGATGATGAAGACTATAGTGATGCTTCATTTGGCGGAGGAGTAACATTTAAGGTTTCTGATAAACTAAGTTTAGAAGAACAGCAGGAACTCTCAAAGAAACTTTATAAACAAATGATGGAATTAGATAACGATGCTCTTACTGATTTCATAAAATTACATAAGCAGGTTATCGAAAAATGTCCACAAACAGATCATGCTCAGGAATCTTGCTGGAGATTGTCTAACCTTTACTTTATGGGTTATCAGCCGCCGGATTTTGATGGTTGTAAAGCTTGTTTGGAACATCTGCTTAAGCAGTATCCTGATACACCTCTTATGCCAGATGCCAAGAACAGACTGCTTATTTGTTATCAGAAAACAGGTGACAGCAATGGCGTTTGCAGACTTTATGAAGAATTATTCCGTAACGATCCTGAACCAGATGATAAAACATTCATGATTAGAGGTTTGGAATATGCTAATGCATTGGCTGAAGTTGGAAAAACAGATGAAGCTAGAGCATGGTATACAAAAGTTCTTGAAAAAGATGATGGCAAAAATAGTCTTCAGGCTAGAGCTGCCAGAAAAAAACTTGAAAACCTTTAATTAAGCTTAATTGAGTTAGACCATGGAGGTCTTTTATATGAATAAGATTTCTAGAAAGGCTAACCATGGTCTTTCTCTATGCTTGCTTCTTTTTGTTGTTTTTATTTTCTCTTCTGCAGATGCTATGATAAGAGATATTTCTTTAAATGAACTTATAAAACGTTCAGATGTTGTTGCTGTTGTTGATATTTTAGCAGTTAAATCTGTGGGAACGCTTCCTTCAGGCGCTCAAGTCATTGCAAATCTGGTTAAAGTTAATGAGCCATTAAAAGGTAATGTGGCTATTGGCGAAAAATTGAAACTAAAAACAAGAACTATTGAAGATAATGCTTCTTTTAAAAAAGGTCAGAAGACTCTTTTGTTTCTAAAAAGAGTAAATAATTATTATGAGGTTGTTTCAGGGATATTAGGAAGCTGGCCTATAGAAGATGATGGAAGCTTGTATGGATATGGTACAGGAAATAATATTTCTGATGTGAAAAAAGCGATAGAAACAATAGAATCTCAGAAAAAAGAAGATTCTGAAGAAGAATCAAAATCTGATTCTAAGATAGTTATTTCAATTTAATATTTTGTGTCTTTTAAGAAAAATCCTTTATTTCAACGTTTATTATCTAAACTAACTATTGCTCCAAATGGTTTAAAATATGCTGTGGCTGTCTCTGGCGGGACAGATTCTGTTGCTATGCTGTTTTTGATACGGGAATGGTGCCGTATGAAGCACAAAAGTTTTTGTGTGTTTCATGTTGACCATTCAATGCGAAATACCAGTTCTTCAGACGCTGAATGGGTTAAGAAACTTTGTGAAGAATTAGGTATTGAATTTTATACAAGAAAAGCTTCAGAAGAAGATTTTAATAAAAATCGTGAACTTGGCTCGGAAGGGTGGGCTAGAAATTTCAGGTATTCTTCTTTCGCTCAAATGATAAAAGAATCTGGAGCAGACGTAGTTGTAACCGGGCATAATTCTGATGATCAGGCAGAAACTATTATTATGCGCATGCTCAGAGGATGTTCCTGGAAGGGACTGCATGGAATCAAAAGTAGCATTGTTCTAAATTTTGAAGATACTAAGCTGAGAATGTGGCGCCCCATACTTAATATTTCAAGAGCAGAGCTTTCTTCTTTTTTGAAATCAATTAACCAGCCTTGGCGTGAAGATGAAACAAATCAGACTGATTTATATTTAAGAAACAAAATCAGACATAGATTAATGCCTTTGCTTGAAGATATTTATAAAGGTTCTGTGGCTCACATTGTTTCATTAGGAGAAGATGCTGCCCAACTGCAAAAAGACCTTCATTTAAGAGCTTTGAGGTATTTAAAAAAGTATTTTAATTCTGAAAAGAATCAGATTAAAGTAGAGCTAAAACCAGAAACCTCCCTGAGAAGGGAGGTTATAAGAATCTGGTTAGAAAATAATGGTTTGGAACAAGCTATTAATAGAAGTCTAATTGAGAGAATAGACGATTTATGGCTTGTGAAGAACAACGGTCGTGCTGTAAAGCATGGAAACTTTGAAGTTCTTCGTCATAAAAAATATCTTTGGCTGCGTGTCTGGAATGTTTAATTAAAGCTTAATACCAGCTTTCACTCTTTATGGCTTTTTTCTTCTGATTCAATATAATGATTTCTACACGTCTGTTGATTTCTCTAGCAGCATCAGAAGTATTCTGAACTTTTGGACGATTGTCTGCATAACCTTGAGCAGAGAATCGTTCTGGATCCATATTCATATCGTTAACGAAATATCTGACGACAGTACAGGCTCTGGCTGCTGACAGTTCCCAGTTAGACGGAAATTGTGACTTGGCATTAGGAGGTAAATCGTCTGTATGACCGTCAATTCTTATATAATTTTCAATCGTGCCTATTATTGGAACTAGAGCTATCAGGACTTCTTCAGCCCCTTTTCTCATAGTTGCGCTTCCGCTTTCAAATAATACGTTTGCTGGTATTTGAATTTTGACCATCTGGTCATTAGAAGTTACCTGAATACGGTCATGCATAGTAACTTTTGAGAGTTTGTTTCTGACGTTTCTAACTATTCTTACCGCTTCGTTTCTTTGAGAAGCAGGAGTCATCAATATGCCTTTGTCACCTTGTGTGAGCCATTGATGCGCACCCTGAGCCTGATTGATTGTGAAAACCGCAAAGAAACGCTGGTCCATAGACTGGCTTTCCTGACGTTTCTTAGGAGAGTCAAGAGATGAAAACGCAAACAGCATAACGAAGAAACAAAGCATGTTTGTAACTAAGTCGCCGTATGATACATACCATAAGGCTGCTGAAGGTTCTTTTATTTGACGTTTAACCATTCTGAGAGAGTTCCTCTGCTAGATGCAATTCATTAAATGCTTCTTTTGATTTTTCAGAGAGATAAGACAGAAGTTTTTCCTGAACAATTCTTGGGTTGTTCCTGATGCTATAAGTATAACACCACGGCCGATAATATCGTTATACATATCTTCTTCTGCTGCACGTTCAGCAAGTTTTTTTGAATAGGGTGTCAATAAAAGGTTTGCTGCGATGGTTCCATAAAAGGTTGTAACAAGAGCAACAGCCATATTGGGACCGATTGAAGATGGGTCGTCCAAGTTTCCTAAGAGACAAACCAGACCGATAATTGTTCCAATCATACCGAAAGCAGGAACAACAGAGGCAAGGAAGTTTAAGGCTTCAATAACGTCTACATGGCGTTGGGAAGTCGCTTGTATTTCTGTGTCTATTACTTCTGTAATAAGCTTTGCATCAACACTATCTACTACAAGTTGGAGTAGTCTGGCTAAGAAAGGTTCATCTATTTCTGCAATTTTAGGTTCAAGAGAAAGAATACCTTCTTTTCTTGCTGATTCAGCAATCATAAGAATATTGCTGATTAACTTCATATAGTTATATTCTTTTGGCGCTTTATATGCCATTCTTATTCCGCCAAGAACAGATTTAACTTTTTCCCATTTGAAGGCGACGAGCAAAGCTGAACAACCACCGCCAAAAACGATGAACAATGACGGAATATCAAAAAACATTTTCAGGCTTCCGGATATCTTGATACCTATTAAAATCAACAAGAATCCACAAATGGTGCCAAAAACCGATGTCTTATCCAAAATAAACCTCCAGCTTATTCAAGCTTGTATTAACCAATTAAATCCAGCTTAAATTCTAAAACTGTTATTCCTTTTTTGGTTACAGTTAAATCATTTATTTTTATGTTGAACTTAAAAGGTGCTACTTCAGCTATACCAATGGTCTGACCTTTTTTAACCTTTTGAGGATTAAGCTGAACTTTAGGTGTTGTCAGATTTCTAACTCTTTTACCGTTTTCATAAACGTTAATGGTAAAACTGATTCCGTTCATGAGAGAGACTTCATCAGAAACATATTTCCAGTCTTCGTTGTAGGTTACGGTAAAATGATAGTTTTTCCCGTTATAAAGAACAGGTTTGTTTTTTAAAATATTTTCTGTTGTTGGGTGTGGGGAATAGTCAAGCATTCTTACAAAAGAATACAACTGTCTTGGTTTACTTTCCAGCTTTGTTACAGAAGTTGGTTTTGTAACAGTTGGAGATGTATTAGAAGAGGTCGAAGAACTTCTTTTCATTTCTTCGATTTTCTTTAAAATGCTTTCTTTTTTTGCTTTTATCTGAGCCTGCATTGCTGCATTTGTATTCTGGTAGGAAGTGTTATTGGGAACGCTAGCCATCATAAAACTTTGGGTTTCAACTGGAGGAGAAATAAGCTGAATATCATTAGAAGCTTGAATATCTGTAATAATTCCAAATATACTAAATGCTATTAAACCTGAAGTTAAATAATAAAAACCTGACTTTTTCATTTTGTTAGCTCCTTCTTATATTATATCAGTTATTTCTAGCTCCGCCATTTATCCAGTTAGAAATTAGACTTTGATCTGAGGTTGAAAGAGAAGCGCGGTCTTTAGGCATTCTCGGTGATTCTGTACCTTTGATGCGTTTTACTACTTTTGAAGTAGATGCGTCGTATGGGTATATTACAGCACCAGATTTAGAGCCCTTAAGAACATTTGTGTAGCTGTTCAAACGAAGAGAAGATGCAGCTGAGTTATCGTTGTGGCAGCCTGCTATAGCGCAATTAACTGTAAATATTGGAAGAATGTTGCGTGAAAAACTTCCACCAGTAGAAACGAGAACAACATTGGTTGTTGTTGAAGAACCGCTGTCTACACTGACGGTAATTGAATTTGAATTGTAATCGCTGGCATGAGCGGTTAAAGTGTATACGCCTGCTTCGACTTCAGAAATAGTAAATCTGCCGTTTATATCAGTAATTACAGAACTGGTACTTGGTGAAGTCACTACTGTAGCACCTGAAATACCAATACCTGTTTGTGAATCAACAATAGTTCCAACTATAGAACCTCTTAGTGAGCTCTTTGTTCCGCAGCCAACTGCTGTTAGTAAAGAAAGGCTTAATATAAGAGCCATTAAAACCTGGAATCTTTTAAACATTTTCTGCTCCTTTTTGGGCTAACATTTCCTTTCAAAATCATCGGCAAAAGAATAAAAAAAATTAAGTAAAGAGTTTATTTAATAAAATTTACTTTAATTATTCAAAACTCTGATATATTTTTATTAAGAACATAATTAAATGGAAGTATAAATACTTTGTTTAAATATATAAAAAGAAAAGCATTCAGTTTATTAGAGACACTGCTGGTTTTGGCAATTCTTTCAGTGTCTATTTATCCTTTGGCCCATATTATTTATATTTCTATGCCTCTGAATTTACATACGGATGATGAGTATATGGCAACCCTTCTAGCTCACCATGTTATGGAAACAATAGTAGCAAAAAGAGCTAAAGATCCTTCTTATATTCCTGCCGTAAGCGAAGCCTGCCCTGTTGTTTCACCTCCTGGCAGCAAAGAAAAAATAAGCGAATATTTTACTTATTTTAAAGAATATGGCGGCCCTATAACCGAACAGAATGACCCTCAGCTTTATTGGGCAATCAGCAAATTTAAATGTAAAGTAGATACATATTTTTTAGATAAAAATATGTTTAAAGTATTTGTTTATATAATCTATCAGAAAGATGGAAGAGAAATGAAGGTCTTTTTTGAAAGACTGCTTCCTTTAAACGAATTACCTTCTGATGATATTGGTGAAGAAGGAGTGGATTTCTGATGATTGGTAAAAATGGTGACATTAAATTTGAATGGCTGATGGGCTTGCCTTTTATTTTAATTATTCTGTTACCAGTTTTCGCTTGTGGATCCTTCTATTATAATAATTTCTATTCAGAAATCAATCAGAAGAATATAATTTCTTCTTATAACTATATTTTAACTAGATTCCGACAGGATTCTCATCAGGCAGTAGTGGCTATTACTGCGTCAGATTCTTTGACTCTGCTTGATAAAAATGCTGACCAGCTTTGTAAATACGAGTTAAATAACAATAATCTTCTTAGATACGATAAAAGCAATAAAGCTTCTGTAATCTTTGAAAATATTGAGTCTTTAAGCTTTATTGTGTCTGAAGACCAGCCTAATCTTTTAACTGTCCGTATTTATCCGGCAGATAAAAAAGAATTGCCTTTCTTTACTTCTTTTGCTTTAAGAGGTTTGAACAATGATATGCAATAGAAAAGGTTTCTCTTTGATTTATATGATGCTTCTTGCTGGTTTTATTACCTTCTTTACTGCTTTTCTTGCATATTATCTAAGTTCTATAAAACCCAGCAATATGGTTTCGGTAACAACATTGATTTCTGCTGATTATCAGATGGAATCTGCTATTATTATGCAAATGCAGAGATACAAAGAAAAATCGACAAATGAACCTAAGTCTTTTGAAAAAGAAATAATGCTGGGAATAAAGATGAAAGTTAGCTGTTCAAAACAAGCTAATGGTGAATATTTGTTTGAAGCTGATGTAAACGGAAGGAATATTCATAGACAAATAAAGGTTAAAGGCTGTGTTGATATTCCTGATAAACTGATATTTTTAGAATAAAAGATTATTTGCCCGGCTGGAATTTTTTATTTGCAGATTCTTCCAGCAGTTTTTTCACTTTATCTCTTTGATATTCAGAAAGAGTTTCTAAACTTGTCTTAGATGAAATCGGCAGAAGAATATCTAGAACAGTTGAATATCTTCTCATTTTAAAAGCGGCTTCAGCTTTGGCTATAAGATAGGTTCTGTTTTTAGGTTGAGAAGCTGCTAACTGAGAATAGAACAAATAGGATTTTTGGTATTTCCCCTCTTCCATTGCTTCTCTAGCCATTTGTTCCATATAGCTTTCCGATGAAAAAAGGCTTTCAACAGAAGGGTAAGGAGTTGGCAGAGCCAAATCTGAAGGAAGTCTGATGGCGGCCGAAGAAATAGGTTCTTTTATTAAAACTGGTTCCATTAATTGAGAAGAGGCTCCAGGTTCGTCAGTTTCAGAAGTTACTGGATATGCATGACCAAAATAGCCTCTTTTGTAAAATTCAGCAGAAACTTGCGGATCGTTCATATCTTTTTCGCTTGGCTCGATACTGAATGTACCGCTGCGGTATTCTAGTTCTCTTAAAAGTTCAAGGTATCTTGTTATTATTGGGTGGCTTGGAGATTGTTTTTGGGCTTTTTTAAACCAGGCTTTGGAGCTTTTATAATTGTTCAGATAAAAATCACTCATACCAAGAATTATTAGAGCTTGAAGATTATCTGGATAGAGTTTTTGGAATTCCCGTGCTTTGTCTGAGGCTTCTGAATATTTGCCTTTCTGATAGAGCTTTTCTGCTTCTCTAAGAGACCTTGGCATCTCTGTGCAGATTGCCTGCTGCATTGTAGCAAGTGAAACTGCAGCAATTGCTATCAGAATGGCATGTTTATTCATTATAAAAATAAGCCTTTATTGTGCAGAAGTAGCTTCAGCAGCTGGTTCTGAATTCGTTTTTGTTTCATTAGCAGGCTGTGCTGGAACTTCAGCAGGAACTACGGTTGGAGCTTCTGCTGGAACTTCTGCGGTAATTGGGGTTTGATTATTTACTGGTGCTTCTGCAGGCGGTTCTGCTGTAGAAACAGCAGGGGTTTCAGCAGGAATTGCTTCAGAAGTTTTTTCTTCGGTTGGAACTTCTTGTTTTGCTGGTTCTGGAACTGATCCCTGTTTTGTTTCTGTATTATTAGAAGCAGGATTTTCTTTAGCTTTTTCTTCAGAAGAAGAAGGAGTTGTTTCCTTTACTGAAGGGGTAGAGAATATTTCATACATTCCAGACTGAGTATTGTTGTTTTGTTTTTGATTCTTTACAGTAGAATCAGCACTTTTGGGCGCTTGATTACTGTCTGAATCGCTTTGGTTCCAATTAACATTATCATCTAATACTATTGGTTCCTGACCAGTTGAACTGTTGCTCAATTCTGAATTCGAAGTTCCTACTGGAGCGGGTGTTGTCTGGCTTCTATTATAATCATTAGTTATCTGTATTGGCTGACCGGCTCCAGGTCCTCCACCATGCTCTAAATCCCAAGAATCACCTTTTAGATAGTCATCTGGTGCTTCAAAGTCTTCTTGATTGGCAATGTGCTGATAGGCCTGGTTTGCTGTTATTAAAAAAACGGCTAGTAATAAGACTACTACGCCCCATTTCCATGTTTCTTTTCCTGTATTCATTGATTTCTCCAATAAGCCAAGTTGATTTATTGTTCATTAAGAGGAAAAGCCAGTATTATTGTTCCTCTTATAAATTTTTTCCCGAACACGAAATCTGCTGCTCTAACTGCATTTACTGGCAAGTTTTGCAGAAGTTTTAAAGTTTTACCCATATCTTCCGGTTTTTGACTAAATGTAATTTTTATTGGAAGAATTTCTATGCCTTTCCATTCATCATCGGCTTCTGCATAAGCGTCGACAGGCATACCATTATCGTCTAAGACCGGAGTATTTTCTGTTGCTTTACCCGAATTCATCTGTTGGGGCTGATTAATATCAATATTTGCATTATCATCAGCACTTTCGGGTTTATAATAATATGAAGCGAACAAGTCAAATGTATTAATAAAGAGAGGGCTTTCATAATTTTCGGAATTCAAGAAGTGTTTCATTACTTGCCCTTCTTCTCCGATAGAAAGAACTCTAGGTGAATTAGAATCTGATTTTTCACTTGATAAGGTTTCTATTTCATTTTTTTGACTTTCAACTTTTGTTCTTTGATCAACAATATCTGATTCTATCTGGAGTATTTTATTATCCAGAGTTGAAATAAAGAAGAGATTGCCAAGAACAACAATAATTACTACTGCTATTATCATAAATAAAACATTCGTTAGTATTTTGTTCATCACAACTCTCCTTTCAGTAAAAATTCTATTCTTCTGTCTCTGGTTTTCCTCATATTGATGCTTATATAGCGTTTTAATACCTTAGGAATGACTCTGCCAATTTTATCGGTAGATTGGGTATTCAGACTTTCGGAAAATCTGCTGACCTGTTCCTGATTGTCTGCATAGCCATGTATTATTGCTATATTCCCGCTAATGTCTTCCTTAATCTGTTCTTCGTTAATTTCTGAGCTGAACTGACTTAAATATGGCGAAGTTTTTTCCTGCTCCATACCAGAATTAAGATTTTCGTCATTATCTTCAGTCTTTAAGGTGATTTGTTCAGCTTCGCTTCTATTACGAATCAGAATGTTTTCTAATTTCATTTCCTTAGGTCTTACGCTCATTGCTCGAATAAAAAGGTTGCTTATCTGATATTTACTGCTGATAATAGGCTTTACAAGCTTCATAGATTGTGGATTAAGCTTAATTCTATATTTAGATTTCTGAGAGCTTAGAGAGCTGATTTTGGTATCATTTATCTCTATTTGTGATTGTATAGAATTTTTTTCTATCGTGAGATTATCTAGTTTTTCTTTTTTATTTGTATATAGGAAATAAATAAAAGATAAACCTATAAGCAGAGCAATTATTCCAACAAATAATGGAATAGTCTGAGCGAGTTTGGCTAATCTTTTTTCCTTTTCTTTGTTTTTTAATAAAGTTAATAGGTCTAAGTTGTCTGAATCTTCTCTAAAATCAGCTAGACAGCCTCCTATGGCAGGAACAAAAGGCAAGAGTTTAAGAGAGTTTTCTGTATTGACTTCTTCGTTAAAACTTACAGAAATAATAGGACTTATATCTATTTCTGAAGAGACGTCTAATGCATTGATTTTGGTTGGAGAAAAGTAGTTTTGTTCAAAATTCAAGACATTTGGAATAGCACTTCCTCCGCCCATAAAGAATAATGCATCTACCTGGGTTAGTTTGCTGACAGCTCTAAAGTAATCAAAACTGAAACGAATTTTTTGTGAATAAACTTCAAGTTCGTTTTCTCGTGGTGGATTAGACATTTCGGCGGTTCCAGTAGGGATAAAACGATAAAATTTCAGTTTGCCTGCAGAAAATATATTCAAATGGGTTCCTGAATGACCGAAATTAACAATAGATAAGGCAGGAAGACCCGCTATATCGATAATCGGCTGCAAAGCCAATGAAGAAAATACGTCAGTATAGACAGAAGTGGGTGTAATACCTGTATTTTCAAAAAGTTTCAAATGTGCATCCAGCAGTGTTTGAGGAACTACTGCTAATACTACTGAAAGAGGATTGCCTCTGGTTATGCAGTATGAATAAGAAAACTCTTTTTCTTTATAATGAGAAGATAAAAGTTTCTTGGCTTCCCAAAAGAGCATTTGATTTAATTGCTCTAATTTAACGTTATTTGGAAAGTCAATCAGTTTGACTTGAAATTCTCGATTATAAAACAGGGAAATAACTTTTTGGCATTTCGTTAAATCTAATTTTTCTACTAGTTTTGAAATGCTGTCTGTAATTTGTTTTTTATAATCATCTTCGTTTGTAAATGTATCAAAAGCAGCTAACTCAATGCTTTCAGCATTTAATAATCTTTTGCTTTTATCGTTAACTTCAATTACAACGGCTTTTACGGATTTTGTTCCTATATCTATGGTTGCATATAAACCTGGATTGAGTTTTTTTGTCATATTTCCTCCGTAAATCTGCCGCAGTCTTTTCGACCGCTGTTATTTGCAATGTTTAATCTGGTAAGAGTGCGGCGGGAAACTTCTTTATTCCCTTCCATAAGAATTGCTTCAGAATATATATTCATTAATTTGTTGTTTTTGGCTGCTGTTATATTGACTCTGATTTTGCGGTTTGGTTTGAGTTCTGATGTGTAAGAATAGGAAAAAGGCTTATAGTTTTGCCTTAGTTTTGCTATACCTCTTTCAAGACCTCCGTCTGCAGCATGAAAAGCAATAACATCAATAGCGTCTGACCTGCTTATATCCAAAGTTAAAACGCTTATTTCCTGGCTGCTGGTTACTAGCAGAAATACTATAGTTGTAACTAGAAAAGTTAAGTAAATACTAAAGCCTCTCTTGTTCATGCTGTCCTCCTTCTGAAACAGAACAATCTGGTTGTTGTTTCATCTGAGTCTGCAATTCCATTTTTGTTTCTGTCTTCGAATATACCTATTTTAACAAAATAGGTGTCATTGTCGTGCTTGGTAACTTTTAATTCATTATAACCAAAGCCTGAAGGGCATTTTATGCTTTGAGACAGAAGTTTTAGCGTGATATTGGTTTCATCTTTAGTCAAAATTTGATTTCTTATCCATACTCTGGCTTCTGTCAGGCAAGTTCTTTCTTTCCAGGAATTAGCCGAAGCATTGTATTTTAAATTGCTCCAATTAAGTATATTCAGTAGAGCAGTAACGGTTAAACCCATTATAAAAATCGATACTGTTACTTCAAGAAGTGAAAAACCTTTTTTAGCCATTATTTTTCACCTCGTTCCCCGGTAAAAACAAATAAGATTCAAGTTGCAGTTCTCTATCTGCATGTGTAACTCTTACTTGAAGTCTTACGGTTTCGTCTTTATCTGGAGTAGTTAATACTGTTATGAGTTTCCAACCCGGTTTTAATCTGAAACGGCACGGAAGTTGTCTGGCTTTGCCGGCTTTTAATTTGCCGTTTAACAATTCTGATTTTGCCAGTTCAATTTCTCTTTCTGCTAAAAATGCAGCTTCTGATTCGAATACGGCGTGGTTATTCAATTTGGCGGAGACTTCAAAGCCTGAAAAAATAAATGACAACCCACCAGCTAAGACTAATAATGATATTATAAGCTCTATAAGGCTAAAACCATTTTTTTTACTGATTGTCTTTTTGTTTAATTTCATAATTGAAATGTGATTGTCGCCAATTTTCCGCCGGGAATTATAAGTAAAAGGTCTAGTTTATTGATTGTTTTCCCATTTACAATAAACTTTCCTTCTTTATTTATTTCTATAAGCTTGGGAATGCTTTTGGAATAAATATCTGGAACATGAAGGAAAGAGGTTGAAGAGTCTGGGTTTACAAGACTTTTAGCATCTTCGTTATAAACTATTTTAACATTTAGTTTACGAAGTCTGGCTCTGTCTCTGCAGCATTGGAAAAAGGTCTGTATTTTATCTTGTGCTGATCTTTGCGCTGTGTCTCGAATAGCACCTGAATAGGTTCCTATGGCTGCACTTGCTAGAATTCCTATTACAAGAACAACAATTAATACTTCTATTATTGTAAAGCCTGATTTTCTAAACATATAGTTAGTAATCTGGTGTCTGTGGAGACGCAAATTATTGGTCGTTTCAGGCTTTTTAAGGCTGCTTTTCATGCAGCTAATCAGCATAATAGTCTTTTACCAATAATGATGAGCAGAATCCTTAGAGCCGTCTGCACCCATTTGTCCGTTCATACCAATCCATCTTGTACCAAGTCTTATACCGCAAACAACGCCTCTGCCGCCCATTTTGCCGTCAGAACCGATAATCCAGAGAGAGGTATTGTCTGTGTTATAGAATCTATAACTAGATCCGTTCCATGTATAACCCCATCTGTTGGCTGCTTCAGGACAAATAAAGAGTTTTACGTCTTTTGCTGTGTCGTTTAGCTGTAACAATGCATTTGAATATTTCCAACGCATATTTCCTGAACGGTCAATCCATGTCCAACGGTTTTTGCCGGTATCAAGCTCGTAATTCTTTGCTTCCCAAAGAGAAATCAAGCTTTCTATGCCTTTTTGATTAGAAAGGCATGACTTAGCACGTGCCATTGAAGCAATGCTCTGATATCTAGGAATAGCTATTGATACTAAAATACCTATTACTAGAACAACAATTAATAGTTCAACTAGAGAAAAACCTTTTCGCATATCGCCTCCACAAATTTGAGCTATAGGTTTCATACTATAAAATAATAATTTATCCTACAACTTTACCAATGTCAAATAATGGTAAGTACATTGATAAAGCTATAATTACAATAAATATCGCCAAGAACACAACCAAAGCTGGTTGTATAAATGATACCGCAGTTTCTAAAGCCATTTCCATATCTCTTTCATAAATATTTCCGGCTTTTTCTAACATTTCACCCATGTTGCCGCTACGTTCACCAACATCTGTCATTAATATTATGCTTTCGGGAAAAATATTTCTATATTTCCCAATTGATTGAGAAAGTGATTCGCCTCTGCTGACCGATTCGCGAATATCTCCCATCGCTTTTTTATACACAACATTGCTTAAAGCTTTTTCTACAGCCTGCAATGAAGTAAGTATTGGAACTCCGCAGCGCAACAGTGTACCAAGAATACGTGCAAATAGAGCTATTTGAATTTGTTTTAGAACATCTCCTATTATAGGCAGATTGGTAAAAAATTCTGTTACTGCCTGTTTGCACTTAGTGTTGCTCATAAGCAATTTCCAAATAAAGACCATGCCGACGATTATTCCAATTAATAATAAATAATGTTCTGTAATAAAATTGGAAATATTTAGAACAAGCATTGTTAAACCAGGTAATTCATTACCTGTTCGTTTTGTTCCTTCAACAAATCTTGGGAAAACAAAAATTAATAACATAACAACAACAAATAAAGAACTTATTAAAAGAAACAGCGGGTATATCATTGCCTGGATGATTTTTTTGCTTAAGCGATACAGCGTATCGTAAATGTGAGAATATCTTTCTAAAACTTCCCCAAGCATACCGCCGACTTCGCCGACTTCAACCATTGTTATAAAAAGTGAAGGGAAAACTTCTTTGTGAGTTTTTAGTGCATCAGAAAAAGATTTTCCTGATTCAATCTTTTCTTTAACATCTTTCAACAGCACTTTTAATTGATAATTAGAAACCTGTTTATATAGAGCTGTTAGACTCATAAGAAGTGGACATCCGGCTGTTATTAGATTAGACAGCTGAATAAGGAAAAAATTCATGTCCTTCTGGTTTATTCTTAAATATCTATGATTGTTTCCTACAATGCTTTTTAATGTTGATTGAGTTATGCTGACAACAATATAACCGCGATCTGAAAGCCAGGTTCCTACATCTTCGGTTCTTTCGGCTTCTAAATCTCCGGTTATTTCGTTCCCGTTAACATCAATAGCTTTATAGGAATACTTCATTATTTGTTATAAACCTTTAGGAGGTAACTCTTCTTATTTCTTCACCTCTTGTTAAGCGAAGAACTTCTTTTATGGTTGTTACACCTTTTATTGCTTTTTGCAAACCATCTACACGCATTGTTCTCATTCCGGATTTAACTGCAGCCTGTCTAATGTCTCTTGCTGAAGCAGAATCAAGAATTAAACCATGAATTTCATCGTTGATAGTCATGATTTCGTGTATAGCGGTTCTTCCGGCATAACCAGTCTTGCGGCAGGTCAAGCAGCCTTTGCCTCTATAAAGTTCTGTATTATTGAATCCATTTTCTCTTAGAATATCAATATGTTCCTGATCTTTTATTTCGTAAGCAGTTCGGCAGGATGGACAAATTTTTCTGACAAGACGCTGTCCACCGACTCCTATAACTGCTGAAGCAACCAGATAAGGTTCTACGCCCATTTCAATTAATCTTGTAACTGCAGAAGCGGCGTCGTTTGTATGTAGTGTTGAAAAAACTAAGTGGCCTGTTAAGGCTGATTCAATAGCTATCTGGGCTGTTTCAAAGTCACGGATTTCACCAATGAGAATAACATTTGGGTCTTGACGTAAAATAGAACGAAGAGTTCTAGCAAAAGTAAGTCCTATTTCTGATCTTACTTGAACTTGATTTATGCTGGGAATCAAGTATTCTACCGGGTCTTCAACTGTAGTAATGTTGATTTCCGGACTCTTAACAAAATTAATTGCAGCATACAAAGTAGATGTTTTACCAGAACCGGTAGGACCTGTCATAAGAACAATTCCATTCGGGGCTGAAGACAGGGTTTTGAATAGTTTAAGAAGGTCTTCGTCAAAACCAACCTGATCTAATGTTAATGATAAGCGGCTCTTATCAAGAATACGTATAACTATTTTTTCCCCAAAAACTGTTGGTAAAGAAGAAACACGAAGGTCAATACTCTTGTTTTGAACCTTAACCTTTATACGGCCATCTTGAGGCAGACGTTTTTCAGAAATATCCATCTGAGCCATAATTTTTAAACGAGAAATAAGCTCGCTTTGAATTGTTTTAGGAGCTTTCATTAATTCGTTTAAGATACCGTCTATTCTGTAACGGACTCTGACTACTTCTTCATCAGGTTCTATATGAATATCACTTGCTTTGTCATTGATTGCCTGCTGAATAATAGTGTTAACAAGGTTAATTATAGGTACATTCTGTTCTTCTTCGTTTAAATCGAATGTGGTAAAGAAACTTTCATCTAATGATACTTCAGTTTTTCTTTCGGCAGCTAGATTGTCTACAGCATTCTGCAGACTTTCGCTGTTTCCGTAGTAGTGCTTGATTGCTGCTTCGATTTGCGATTCAGGACTGATGCCTATTTCTAGTTCATAACCTGTTTGAAAAGTAATTTCATCTATAATAAAAACATCTAAAGGGTCGCTCATCGTAATCTGCAGCCTGTTGCCTTCAAGTTTAACAGGCAGAAGATTATGGCTTCTGACGATTCCGTCTGGAATTGTGGTAAGGACTTCCGGCGTAATTGTTATTTCATTGAGATTGAGGTAGGGTATGCTCATCTGAGCAGCTAGTGTTGTTGCTATGCTGTCTTCTGTAGTAATGCCGGTATCGACTAAAACCTTACCAAGTCTTTTACCTAATATTTTTTGTTTAGAAAGCGCTTCTTGAAGTTGCTGAGCAGAAATTACTCCGGCTTCTACCAAAATATCGCCAAGTCTTTTTCTTTGAGGCTTCCCTTGTTGTGAAACCATTGATTAATCCTTTATCTTTTCCAAAAACTTTTTCTGGCGATTTCATAGCTAGGATTTATTTCCAGTGCTTTTCTGAAAGCCATCATTGCTTCGTTTCGCAAACCTTTTGCTTCAAGTGCTTGCCCCAATTTATAATAACCGTCTGCAAAGCCAGGATATTTCTGAATATGCTGGCGCAACTGTCTTATAAGTTCATCTACTAAATCATTATTATCTAACAGAACAGCTGTTTCATAACAGTAATCTTCGGTGTCTCTTTCTTGATATTCTGAAAAGAAAAGAGCTATAACCTTTTTGTATTCTGTTAATGCTTCGTCTTTTCTGTTTAAAGCTTCTAAAATCTGGGCTTTTTCGTTTATTGCTTCACGATACTTAGGATTGCTTTTAAGAGCTTCATCTAACTGCTTTAAAGCTTCTTCTGTGTTCCCAGAGCTTTTGTAGGCCAAAGCTAAATGGAAATGTGCATCTGGCCAGTTGTTTTTCGCTAATACTTCTTTAAACGCGTTAGCAGCGTCGTTATAATGACCAATATTTAAAAGAGCTTTTCCAAGATTGTTCCAATATTCGCTGGAAGGAGCTATTTCTATGCATTTGCGGTATTCTTTTATGGCTTCGTCTATTTTGCCTATTCTAAAAAAACTGTTAGCAAGACTGCATCTGAGCATATGATTGTTGGGATCTGCTTCCAGTTTGCGTTGATTTTCCTGAATAGCTTCTTCTAATAAGCCTTCGCTATAATATGATGATTTTGAGTAGTTATCCATTAGCCGTCACCACTATTCTTTATTTTTCTTTTTCTGTTGTGGGTTTTAAATTTAGAAGCAGTTCTTTTTTCTTAGAACTTTCTTCTTCTTGTTCCATTTTGACTTCACCTAATTTAACAGTAGTGGGACTACCAGGAACCGTTAATGGAGCAGGGCCTTTTATTTCTTCAGGTTCTTTATTTTTTGCTTCCTGCTGTTTAGCTATTTCTTCGGCTTGAGCTTTTGCTTCAGCTGTTTTTGGGTTTTCCCAATTTCGGTATTCTTCTTCTGCTCCTGAAGGTGAATAATACTGAAGGAATTTAACAACATCGGCAGAGTCATTCATCAGTTCATGAAAGGTTTTGGGAGGAACAAAAGCAGTGGTGTCTTTCCCAAGTATTTTTGTTTCTGTACCAATTCTTACTGTTAGGTTGCCTTCTAATACGTAAATTATTTCGGTAACATAAACATGTCTGTGACTTTCGACGTGTGCACCGGGAAGGTATGTCAAATGTGTCATTGCGGCAATAGAAGGGCCGACAATGTTCGTGTCTACTAAAATCTTGGCTCCAATACGTTTGTCTGGAGAAGTATTATAGACCGCGTCATCAAAAGCGATGAAGTTACGTGACTTTGGCTGTTCTTTTGTTGATTCCTTATTATTTCCTTTGGCTAAGATTGGAGAACAGAGCAACAAAGCGGCTGCCAAAAATATATTGATTTTATAAAATAATGTACTTTTCATATTGTGAATTCTAGCTTTATTAGATATTGATGTCAAGAAAATAGAACGCATAAAATTAATAAAAATTAAAGATATTTGATAGAGTAAATGTTGACTAATTCTTTTTTATCTAATAAAATATTAATAAGCTATGGACTTTGTGTTTGTACTATGACATGTAAAGTAAGCCGATTACTGCATTTTATATGCATTATTATTTTATTCCTGATGGCCTTAGGGTTCTCGGGGTGTTGTGGACGTAAAAGTCAACCAAATAAAAAAAATAATAAAAAAATTGATTTTACAGAGTCTTTAAAAAAGTCAAATACAAAGGACAAGAGCAACGTTAAAGGGGTTTCTGTTGTAAACGATTTCGGAAACGATTTTGACATAGACCTTATTGGTAAACTGCCGTTGAGAGCTCAGGATGAACGTACAAATGAACTTTACGAAAAGTTTAATTATGCCAACAAAATGTTTAAAAATCGTAATTATGATGCCGCTTTAAGAGAGATTGACCGTATTCAGCAAGAGATAAACAACGATCCTTATCTTAAAGTGCAAACCTGGGCTCTTACTGCTGCTGTTTATGATAAAACCGGTAAAACCAGTCGTCGTAAACGGGCTTATACTAAAATGCTTGAAGCTATGGATGAATTGCTAAAGGATTCTCGCTATAGAAAAGCATATGAAGACGGGATGGCGTGTAAGGATTTTGCAGATCTAGCTGCAAAGAAGGGAGATAAGAAGTATGGCGTATTTCAATAAGCGTGGCTCTATTTTCCTTATTACTCTTACACTTTTAACCGTTGTATTTATATTAGGATTTGCTTTAACTTTCTTTACGGGTTCAGAAGACTATTCTTCTTCAATGTCTTATGAAACAGAAGTAGCCTTTAATCTTGCAGAAGCTGCAATTGAAGAATTTGTTGCCAGACTGAAAAATGCTTTAAATGACTCAAGCGAAAGCAATCAGCTTTTTAAAGTTTTACGTGCTGATAATGTTGATGTTACGAAACCAATTACTCTAGATGCTCAGCAGGTTGCAAATCTTACTGCATTTACTAGAGACTTGGCTCGACAGCATTATGGAATACAGTTTTCCAGAGGTTTGAGTGATTCTAGCGATTTTGTTGTCGATGCTGTCATTAAACTGAATTATATAAATGCTGTTGAAGCTGCGAATGGTGATAATGTTCTTTATAGCATTAAACAGGATAAAATGGAAAAGCAGGGTGAAATGCAAGTAACCTCTATGGTTAATTATAAAGGTCACCAGGCTAAGATTACTTTAACTTTCCTGATTCGCTGTGTTAAAACTTTTGTTCCTCCTTTTAATTACTTTACGCTTTTTATTAAAGATGCTTCTGTTCCTGCCGGAAGTTTCTTTGATGTATGCTCATATCACTATGACGGAAAGGTTTCTTCTTCTCCTTTACGCTTAGACAATGGCTGGAGAGTTATTAAGACTAAGGATTGGAATCCTGTTTCAAAAAGTGGTTCTGCAGATTGGGAAAGAAAACTTGGTGAAATAGGCAATGATGCGCCTACTCCTCCTGGTCGTGTATTCCTTGGTCAGGATTTGGATACTTTATACGGTGAAGTCGGTCCTATGGTACAAATTAGAAGCGGCAATGGCGTTAAAATGTTGTTTGGAGATGCTCTAGATGCTAATTCTAATATGGAAACTCAGATGAATGCCAGAGATAATGCTTTCCTTAGATTAGATGTTCCCTGGACAGGGATGGATGATTATGTTAAGAATTGGATTGTTTATCAGGGGCAGGTTGAAAAAGAAAAAGATGCTAAGAATGTTACCAAATGGTATGAAAATCTGAATCCTGCAACTTGGTTTGGAACCGGTTGGAAAGATAATGTTGAATTAAGAGTTCTGAATGTTGGGGCCGGTGAAATGATTTTAAAAGAAGAAGACCCGTTCTCTTTTAAGAATTCTTTTACGACATTTGATAAATATACCCAAAGAAAAAGAAAAGAAGAAAGTGTAGACGAAAACACTACATTGATGTTCAGCCGAGTTTATACAGCATTGGATAGGGGTGGTTTTGAACCCTTTGGTACTTCTATACCTATAAATAGACCTCATCCGACAGGGCAGGCTGATTTCTCTAATATTTCTCCAACAATCGTATATGGTCCAGCTTATAGACAGTATTTCAGGTCTATTCAATTCAGAGATAAAAAAGATAAGAATAACAAAAATGCCTGGTTTGAAATGCCATTTGTTAGTGATGAAGATTATAAAATGTTTTCTGCGGCTTGGAAGAACCAAAAAGAAAACCATGATATGACTGCAACAGAAGCAGCCTTTTTGTTCTTAAATTCTGGGGTAGAACAAGACCATGTTGATAAAATCTTTAATAACTGGGAAAAATTACCAAAAAATTTGCGAACTTGGGAAAAATACAGCAAGTTTATGAGCAATTCTGGTTCTGAATTGCTTAATAGAGGTCTTATAAACTTGCTGACCAGAATTAATTTTAATGGCAGTAAAGTTGAAGAATACTCTGAAAGTCAGCCTCTATACAAGTATTCAGAAGGTTATATGGAAAATGCTCAGTATCCTAATATGCCTTCAAGTATTCAAACTGCTGTAATAAATAGTCCTATGCGTGAATACTATGAAGGTTTGCTTGCTTATGCTTTGCCTGATTCATATAGTACCTATCTGATGGATTTTTATTTTATTCCTAGAAGTACAGAAGACTTCTTCAGAGGTAGAACAACTATTCCAATAGGTGGCATTTCGTATGACAGATTTGATTATAAATATATTAATGATGTTCAGAGCTACAAAGGCGGAACTAATTTCCAGACTTTAGAACTTAATGGTATCCTTGCTCTTAATGATTCTGAACCGCTTGGATTACTTCATAATCTTTTGTTTAAAGGCCATGGTATAATTTATTCCAGCCCAATGATGGGCGGCGGCAAGGTTGTTATTGACGGAAATCTTTTGGCTGTAGACACTTTTGCTAATACCAACGATGGTAAAGAAGAAGAGTTGGAAGCATATTTCCCTATGTCTGTGGGTGAAAATTTATTAACAATTATCGCTCCTCAAATAGTAATAAAAACCAATAATGCCCCTGGAGACAGATGTTATGTAGAAGCTAATTTGATATCTCTTTCCGAAGGTATTATTGCAACAGGAACGAAACCTGTTACTATTAAGGGTTCTGTTGTAACACCTTATCTTGACTGTGCTCGTTATATGCCTTCAATAGAAGAAATACAGGGCGGGAAGTATATTCATGAATCAAAACGTGAAAATGTAATAATTTATAATCCGGTTAACGGGCTTTGGCGTGATAAAAAATACAGAAGTTTACTGAATAAGTTGTATGTAGCCAAGATAGTTACCGGTGGTGTTGGAAAGTTTGATTGGAAGTATGAAAAATGAGTAAGAATATACGAAAGGGTTTTACTCTTGTTGAAATACTTGTTGTTTTAGTATTGATTTCATGCGGCCTTTTACCTATTTATTCTTTAATACGTAATGGTCAGCAGCGTATTACAAGAGCGGATACAAGAACTCTAGCCACCCTTTTTGGAGCTTCGGCCCTGGAATTGTGCCGAGCGGTTGGCTTTGATAGAGCAATGAAAATAACTAAAGATGATGATTTTATGGAACTTCAGCATGTTGCCGGCAAAAACGGCTATGAAATAATTCCGAATATTGTTCCATTGAATGTTGAACCTTTGCCTCCAGGGGCAAAACCAATGTATATTCTTCAGGTTCAATTCGTTGTTAAATCAAAACATAAGAAAGCTGAAAACACTTCGACAGATATGCCTGAATTGAAATTTGTTACTTTGATTACAGATCCAAGATATAATTTTTATTAATATGATGAATAGAATTAAGAATAGAAAGAAAGCTATAACTATGGTGGAATTGATTTTCACCTTAGGTATATTTGTATTGCTTTCCGCTTCAATCTATCAGATTTTTAGATCTGTAAATCTTTCTTTTAAGCATTCGCAGAATAAGCTGGATATATTGCAGACAACTCGTATTATTATGGCTGGTTTAAGAAATGAATTGCGCAATGCAGTTGATAAACCTCAAGAAATTAATGATAGACTGAATATTCCGCTTGCAGCAGATAAAGTTGTTCAATACTATTTTGATAAAGAAAACAGAAGGTTATATCGTGGATTTAAGGGGACTATTGCAGATGCAGATCCAGATGTTTCCGATATGAGACCTTTTATGTTTAATGATGGTCAGATTTTAGACTTTACTTATGGTTTTAGTTATGGAGATTCAAATTCTTTTGTTGAATCAGAACTTACTCTTAATGCTAAAATCTGGTGTAAGGTATCAATGAAGATTTTGTATTCTGAAAAATTTGAACAGTTATCTGAAGAAGATAAAGCAAAAATATTGGATAATCCCGATGAGGACCCAAGAGTAAAGAATTTCTTTATGGTTATTGCCCCTCGTAAAGTTAATTGGTTATTACAGGTTACACAGTGATTTAAATTCTCAAAAATCTCCCTGTCACCGATTGCTACGCAATCAGCCCCTTTAGTCTCGCTTCGCTCGCTAGAGCTTTCCCCACTATCGTGGGGCAGCATAGAGCCTGACATCCCCCTTTAACAAAGAAGGAGATAAAGAATAGCTCTCAATCATCGATTGCTTGTAAATGATGGTTATTTCTATTACTAGCGTTTACTAAAACTTTCCCCTTATCTCTTACCTCTGCTCTATTATCTCTTTTAATAAATAAAAATCTTTGAAGTAAATAAAGCAAAAAAAACTCTATTGTTTAACAATAGAGTTTTTTTGTTTATTTCTTAATTAATATTACTTACCAGTTACTTCTTTATAAACTTTATAAGCTTCAGTATATTCTTTATAAGCTTTGTTTATTTCTTCGCTATTTGCTGCATCTCTTGTTGCAGTAATATATTGCTGATAAGCTTTCTGATATCTTTCAGTTGCTTCCTGAGCGCTCATATCTGCATTAGTAACTTTTGCTTCTGCTTCAGGAGTTCTGGCTGTTGGAATTTCATCAGAAAGTATTACTTTTGTGTCATTTGTATCGCCAACAGAAACTGTTTCTGGTTCTTTTGCAGTTGGAGCTAATACTACACCGCCAGTAATTTTGTTGTCGAGTTTCTTAATAAGTTTATAAGCTGTTTTACCTAACAAACCACCTAAGAAAACACCTGCAACCATACCTACAGGACCCATAGATGACATTGCTGTATAACCAACGGCCGCACCAGCTAATGTGGCAACATTAGAAAGACCACCAGCTGCATAGTTAGCAAGAACGCCACCTACAACATAACCAATAATACCACCTGCTATTGTTCCAAGAGGTGGACAAAAAGCTGAACCTAATGAAGCACCTGCAATGGCACCACCGATATTGCCTAATATTCCTGCGGCTGGTCTAATGAAATCAAGGATGCTACCAAGAACCCCAGCTCTAGCAATCATAGGAACAAACAATGTGAAAACGAAGGAGAGTAATAATACGTATGCAATGCTTCTATTGCGAGATAACTTATGGATCATGGCGACCTCCACTTATACTTGTTAAACTTATACTTTCATTATAATGAAAATATTATTAAACCGCAAGTGTTATTTATAAAGTTGTGTACCTTCGTTGTCTGATGCTAGTTACTAGTTGTCTACCCATTGTCATAAACGTAATTCTTTCAGGGCTAAATCCCATACGCTAAACCCCCGCCAAGCTTGGCTTGGCATAGTGATACGCTACGCTGTGGGACACTTCGTTGTGATACGGCAACTAACGTTGCCTGTGTGAGTTGTTGGAAGCGTTAGAAGAGTCAGAAGTCAGTCGGACATTTGCTTGCTCTACCTT
>JAFXRA010000355.1 GCA_017526725.1 Candidatus Rifleibacteriota bacterium | reverse complement strand
TGTCATAATAAGTATAGCGTATGGGCTTTAGCCCTGAAAGCTATACGTTTATGACAATGGGTAGACCACACAAAGCTGACAGCCAAGCAAAGCTCCCCCACGAAGGGTGGGGGAGCTGGATTTGGCGAAGCCAAAGACTGAGGGGGCTGATTGCGTAGCAATCAGAGGCGTGGTTGGTGGTTTGTGATAGGTGGTGAGTGTCCTAAAGCCTCTCCTTGAGGAGAGGTGGTTACGAAGTAACCGGAGTGGTGACCGAGCTAGAGTTAACTTTTTTAGCGATAGCGTATTTCACGATGAAGCTCCCCTGCTTGCGGGGGAGCTGCTGAACGAAGTGAAGCTGAGGGGGGAGCAAAGCGTTAGCTTTGCGTAATTCTTTTAAGTATCTACGCAATGCTTTGCATTGCTCCCCCTTCAGTCTCTCGCTTACGCTCACCAGCTTCCCCACTATCGTGGGGCAGCATCTGATTGATGAAGCCCTCAAGTGGAGCCTTTAGAGCCCTTCTCCCTACACCCTAATCCCTAAAAAGCTGGCGTACGCCAGCTTACTGGCTGATACGAACCATATTTACTACTACGGGCAGTGATGAATTAAATGTAATCTGGTAACTGGTTCCGCTTATTAAATTAGGCTGCTTTAATATGAATCTGACTGTTCCGCCATCGGCTGGAAGAGATGTTGATTGATTATTTATTGATGATAGTACATTCATAGTTCTTGTGCTGTTTAGATTAACAATTCTTCTTTCAATATAGCTGTTGCTTACTTCAGGGGAGGAGCCTGAAGTAAACAATAGATTCAGATTCATATTTGTCTGGAAAACCTGTTTCTTGTTAGAATTATTTGCGGCATTATAACTAATAGCATATTTGCTTAGGTCGTTATTACGCAGTTTTTCGTTTATAACAGCAAAGTTAAAATCAATAAATAATTCACCCAGACTTCTGTTCAAGCTGTCGAATTTTTCTATTCCTCTAGTTCCTTGGCAAAGCTGTCTTAGGTTCTCTTTTCCATACTGTTCGAACAGGTAATAGAAGAAAAGGCCTTTTTGTCCATAATGAGCAAGGGCGATGTTATCTTCGTAGGTTTCAAAAGATGTTAGGCAGACCTCTGGTTTATAATATGCAGCATAATAAAATCTGGCATCATTGCCGGGAAAGTCTATACATTCGCTTCCGTAATAGAGACTGTAACTCGTTAAACCTACTTCACTTCTTTTTTTTCTATAGAGTATTTCGGCACAAACAGCCAATCCTTCATCTATCCAGGTAACTTCGCTGCTTTGGCCTAAATTCCTTTTGGCAGAGAAATTTACTATATGCTGCATTTCATGCGGAATAGTTTCTCTAGCATCCATGAACCACTGTTCATAGGATTTTTGACTGCTTTTTTTTACACCAACGCTTATCATGTCTCGTGGATTGCTGGAATTCATACTGGCAGTATCAAAAATGCCGACTACTGATTTGCCATAATTGTTCACTACTGGTGAAAAAACTATAGACAATTTTCCGTCATTATCTACGTCACGCCAGAATATATCTGAGCCGTTACCAAAATGCTCTTTTAATATTGGATAAACATATTTGTCAAACTCATCAGCGAACTGATTTAAACTTGAGCTTGTTATATTTGGGGCAGATACAGAACCATCTCCATCTTGATCTATAAAGAATTTCCCATATGTAGAAACCTTTGCTAAGGTGCATCTTCTAGATTTGGAAAGGACGGTTATAGCTATATCGCTCTGACCTTCTACCTCATTAAGGTGACTTATATTTGCTCTGGAAGAAAGCATTTTATTGTTGATTTCATTTTCCAGATATTTATTGTACAGTTCTTCTTTTAGTTTTAATTTGTCAGCTATATTTTCTCTGAAAGGAATAATTGCATTTAATTGTGGATTGATAGTGGCTTCTAGAGATTCATTTTCTGCATTCGTTTCATCATTTTGGCTAGCTCTGAGGTTGTATCCCAAAGGTGGTGTTATTGTCAGATTTGTTATAGCTTGCTTGTTAGGATTAGTTATTTGACAGGCATATATAACTTCACGACTTGAGTCTAGAGGAACAGTTATAGGCAGAGTTGTCTGTCCATTATAAGCACTAAAAGTATTATATGGGGTAATTAAGTTTCTTATGTTGTTATTGGAAGAATTATAATAGGCCGAAGAATCGGTGTTATAATTTTCACCGCCGTTATAATAGTAGCTGCTTCCGCCGCCGCCACCGCCGCCGCAGCCAACCAATAGAGAGATTGATATCATCCAAAGCAAGCAATTAATAACTTTTATTTTTTTCATATTTTTATTTTCGCTAAAATATTTATACAGTCATTGTACCATAAAAAGGATATTATTTGTTTATTAAAAATGAAAATATTTAAGCTGTCTGCTACCCGCTCTTTCTTGCTTATAGCTCGAAGCTTAAAACTAAAAAACTATTATAATCTTCATTGGCGGACAGTCTGCTTGCTCAACCTTATTCTCCTCCGCGAAACCGCAAGTTATACGTCATTGCGATAAGGCACAGGAGGTGCCTATGCAAGCGAGCGACAGGAGGTCAGCGAGTCGTAGCCAAAGGCGTGGCAATCCACACAATCTTTTTGTAGTCTACCCATTGTCATAAACGTATAGCTTTCAGGGCTAAAGCCCATACGCTATACTTTTTATGACAAATGTGTAGACTTCTCTTGTCTATCTTCTCTTATCTCTGTTCTCTAAATAGAGCTCTCGCGTCTGCTGTCCGCTCTTTCCGGCTTACAGCTTGAAGCTTATAGCTTAATAATATTAATCTCCAAGTTCTTATTTGTGCCGTAAGTACTAGAATTTATAAAGAATCTAAAAGAATTAACAGAAGTGGCTTGTTTTGGAGTTAGCTTAAACATTGCTGTAGATTTTGAATTTAATAAAATAGAATTATTTAGGGTTTTATTATAAGAATTTAATCTTAACCAGTCATTATATTTAAATCTTGCGTCTGTAGTAATGTCTTCACTATTTTTTATTTGTTCTGTTTTCAAAAATTCGTGTTGTAAAGCAAAATACCAGTCTCTTTGCAATTCGTTCAAGCTTTCACTTGTCCCAAGAACTTGTGGAATAACTTTTTCTAAGCTCTCCCCTTCAAAGCCGTGCTGTATAAGATTTTTAAATTTATCTGAAAATCGGTCATGAAGGTAAAGCATGAATAAGCCATTTCTTCCGTAATCATAATAATTAAATCTGGTATTTGCTGTATAGAAAGGAAAAACATTTCCTATATTCCCATTACAATTAGAGAGAAATTCATTAAATCTCTTATCATTTCCTGTATATTCTCTGGATGCAGTGCCGCCAGTCTTATGATTAAACAGACTTGGAAAGCCTTTTTCTCCTCTGGCTCTTCTGAATAAGGCTTCAGCACAAACTGAACAGCCTTCGTCGAAACCTAATTCCTGTTTATATTTATCATTATCGTTATCGCCAAAATCAAAGTTATTACGATAAAACCTTTCGCTGAAATTAACAACGTGCTGGTATTCATGGCAAAGATTAGTAATTGTTTCATATCTTACATAATTTTCACCTTTTGCTAGAGCATCGCTTAGTGGAGGGGCTATTAGAATCTGGTCTCTTGGGTCTTGAAACCAAGGTACCATGCAGTCACACATGAATAAGCCCAAATAAGAACTGTTCATAGAAGAAAGATAAGGGGTTATGATAATAGATAGTTTTTGGTCACCGTCTATATCTATAAAATCACCAAAATTTTCATATATAAAATTATAAATATTTACAGTGTCTGAATCAAAAACCTTAGTTAGTGCAAAATCTCCTTCGGTAACTATTCTTTCCATTAATTCTCGCTGAGGAGAATAATGACTTCTGTATTCCTGGTCTACAAAGAATTTCGCATTTTTAGTTTCTGCTACAAATTTGCAGTTTTTTAATGTTACAGGGTTGCCTAGACCATCAGAAGTAATAATATCATAGCTTCCTCCAACTCGTTCTTCGTTATGAGCAACCCCGCTTAAGCTGGCTCTAGAAGCACAGACAGTCTTTGAATTTTTTCTTAGTTTTAATTGGTTAATAAAATTGAGCCTATATTGCATTTCTGCTTCAGCTCGTTCCTGATGCAGAAAGGAATCTGCAAAGTTTACCATTTCACTTTGCACTGGTTCTTCTGAAGTAGAAGGTCTTAGTGAAGCACTAACAGATGAAATTAAAGATATTGTCTGTAATGCACCAGAAGTATTTGTTATAGAAATAAAATAAGTTGAGCCGATTGGAAGATCTATTGCTACATTTTCTGAATTGCTTTGGTGGGTATAGATTTCATTAGCGGTCTTGTTAAAAGCAGGTGCTGATTCATATTCGGAAGGAATATCAGGATTAGGATTTATCGGGTTAACACTGCTTCCGCCACCGCTGCCACAGCCAAGCAGAAGAGAGATAGATGCTAGTAAAAGTAATATATTAAATATTTTAATTTTTTTCATTTTATTCCTATTTTAAATTATAAATTCAAAATAATAATAAAGTTTCTAACACTAAATCCTTTTGATAAAGGAAATCAATTATATTGTACCATAAAATAAAATAGAAAAGTACATAAAAATGTAAATATTTATATAAGTTTTATTAATAACGGATAGTTTATTGGTTAAAACTTTATTCTTCTCCCTAAGCTCTATACTCTATTTTTTGTTTACAAACCTATCAAACCAGTCAAACTGTTCTGCTAGAACGTGCAAAATTGATTCTCTAGCTTCGTAGCCGTGGCTTTCATGAGGCAGAATAACCAGTCTGGCTGTCCCGCCATGCCCTTTAATTGCTGCATACAAGCGTTCGCTTTGAATAGGGAAGGTTCCTGAATTGGGGTCGTCTTCACCATGAATAAGCAGAATAGGTGTCTTTATCTTGTCAGCATGAGAGAATGGTGACATCTCTGTGTAAATGTCTCTTGCCTGCCAATAGGTTCGTCTTTCGCCTTGGAAACCAAACGGGGTTAGTGTCCTGTTATAGGCTCCGCTTCTTGCAATTCCTGCTGCAAAAATATCAGTATGGGCTAGAAGATTGGCTACCATAAAGGCACCGTAAGAATGACCGGCAACACCTATTTTGTCTCTATCTGCAACACCCAGTTCTACAAGCTTGTTAACAGCAGCTTCAGCGCCAGCGGTAATCTGCTGAACATACGTATCGTTGGCTGTCAGCGGGTCGCCAACAACAGGTATTTCTGCATTGTGTAATACAATATATCCGTGAAGCAGGAAGAAGAGAATAGATGAACCGCCGATTCTCGTATAGCGGTTTGTAGAGGTTCTTACCTGACCGGCAGTCTTAACATCGGTGTATTCTCTTGGATAAGCCCAGATAACAGCGGGGTATCTTTTCCCCGGAATGTAATCAATAGGATAGTAGAGAGTTCCACTTAATGGAACACCGTCAAAGCGTTCATATTTGATTAGCTCTTTTCTGACTTTTGATAATTCTTTGACCGGAGATTCATAATCAGTTAATGGTTTCGGTTCCTGCGCCTTATCTCTGACTATTCTTCTTATAAAATAATTGGGAGATGTTTCTTTGTCTTCACGAGTAGTTATAAAAGATTTATGGTCAGGATTTGCAAATTCAACCGGATTTTCGAAGATATCTGTGCCAGCTCTGAATATTTCCTTTGTTTCTTCTGTATTTATATTAAACTTTCGTAAAAATGGTCTGAACCCTTCTGGGCTTGCGCCCTTGCCGACCAGATATAACCATTGGTCATTTTCTAAAATAGCTACGGATTCACCTTTGGAATTATACTGATAGATGAGTTCTCCAGGATTATTATAGTTGTCTCGTTCATTTCTGCCGAACAAAACTTTGCATTCAGAGGCAGTATTGGTTTTTGCCATGTCAATAACACGAGCCTGAACCCATTTATTGTCTCTGTCATAATCCCAGATTAAACATAAATTTTGTTTGCCTAAGTGGTCTAACCCATTATAACGCTGTGGAAGTTTTATGACTTCTCTAGGTTCATTTTCAAAAGGTGCATCCCAGGCTTTTAAAACATCTCTGAAATCTGCTTTGTTATTCGGGTCACCACCATCTAG